>NZ_JBVBEF010000058.1:0-54502 GCF_055456055.1 Bradyrhizobium sp. LeoB3 | reverse complement strand
AGCGTGCCCACCATCAAGTGTCGTGCTCGTGATGGTGGGCACGCTGCGCTTTGCCCACCCTACGCGTTGAGGCTAAGCCGCCGCCTCGATCTCGACGACAATCCTGCCCGTCGTCACCTGTTCGCCCTCGGCAACGTCGATGGCCGACACCGTGCCCGCGACGCCGGCGGTGTGCACGTGCTCCATCTTCATCGCTTCCAAAGTCATCACGGGCTGGCCGGCGGCAACCTGCTCGCCCGGCTTGACCAGCACCGCGACGACGCGGCCGTTCATGGCGGCGCGGACCTTGCCGTCGCCATTGGCCCCCGAGGCGGCCTCGGGCGGCGCCAGCGTCAGATCGCGAACCGAGAGCGTGACGTCGTGATTGAGGATGTAAAGACGATCGCCGTCGCGCAGGAATTTTGCGCGCGCCATGAGGCCGTTGGTGCGATAGCGGATCGCATCGAGGCCGAGCTCATCGAGCTCGAAACGATGCCTGTGTCCCGCGACGTCGGCAACATAAAAGCCGTCGCGCTCGCGCACGATCTCGACCTCGCGGAGGCCGCGGCCGAGATCGATGCGCAATCCGAGCGGGAACGTCGCAGCGAGCGAGCGGCCGCCTCGCCAGGGCGGCGCGTGCGGATTGGTGACGTAGAGCAGCAGCGCCGCGAGCGCCGCATCCGCGCTCTCGTCGGCGCGCGGCGCCAGCAGTTCGCTCCGATGCGCTGAGATGAACGACGTCGTTGCCTCGCCCCTGGCGAAGGCTGGATGGCGCAGGCAGGAGATCAGAAAGCCCTGGTTGGTGGTGACGCCGAAGGCTTCGACCTGCTCCAGCGCCACGATCAGCTTGCTGCGCGCTTCGCGCCGGTCGATGCCATGGCTGATGATCTTGGCGATCATGGAATCATAGAATGGCGGAATTTCCGAACCCGATTGCAACGCATGTTCGACGCGGACGCCGTCCGGCATCTGCCAGCGCGCCATCGTGCCCGATTGCGGCATGAAGTCATGGTCCGCGTCCTCCGAGCACAGCCGCACCTCGATCGCGTGGCCGGAGAATGTGATGTCCTCCTGCTTCACGCCGAGCGGCTCGCCGCGGGCGACGCGCAACTGCAGCTCGACCAGATCGAGCCCGGTGATTGCCTCGGTGACGGGATGCTCGACCTGCAGGCGCGTGTTCATTTCCATGAAATAGAAGTCGCCGTTGCCGTCGAGCAAAAATTCCAGCGTGCCGGCGCCCTCGTAGCGAAGCGCCTTCACCGCCTGGACCGCGACCGCGCCCATCCGCGCCCGCAGCCCGGGCGACACTGCCGGCGACGGCGCCTCCTCGATCAGCTTCTGGTGCCGGCGCTGCACCGAGCAGTCGCGCTCGCCGAGATGGATCGCGTTGCCATGGCGATCGCCGAACACCTGGATCTCGATGTGGCGGGGATTGACGATCGCGCGCTCCAGGATGACCGTCGCATCGCCGAAGGCGCCCTGCGCCTCCGAGCGCGCGCTGCGCAGCACATCCGGGAACGACGCGGCGTCTGTGACCAGCCGCATGCCGCGCCCGCCGCCGCCGGCGACCGCCTTGATCATCACGGGAAAGCCGATCCTTCGCGCTTCCGCTAGCATGACCTCGTCGCTCTGGTCGGCGCCCTGATAGCCAGGCACGCAGGGCACACCGGCCTTTTGCATGATCTCCTTGGCGCCCGCCTTGTTGCCCATCGCCCGGATCGCTTCCGGCGACGGGCCGATGAAGACGAGGCCGGCGTCGCGACAGGCTTGCGCAAAATCCTCGTTCTCGGCGAGGAAGCCGTAGCCGGGATGCACGGCGCCGGCGCCGCTGGCCTTGGCGGCGGCGATGATCGCATCGATGTTGAGATAGGATTGCGACGGCAGCGCCTCGCCAATGCCCACCGCGTGATCGGCCTCGCGCACATGCAGGGCATCACGGTCGGCATCGGAATAAACGGCGACGACGCCGTAGCCGAGCCGCCGCGCGGTGCGCATGATCCGCAGCGCGATCTCGCCGCGATTGGCAATCAGGATCCTGTAGAACATCCCGCCCCCTTCATTCGATCATGATCCGATTAGACGAAAATCGGATCATGATCTCATCTCTTTGTTTGAGCATGATCTTTTCGGAAAACCGGTTTCCACTTTTCCGGATCATGCTCCAATCATGGCCGCGCCACCGAGAACTGCATGCGCTGAGGATTGCGCGCGTCCGCCTCGCGGCAGATCGCAAGCACCTCGGCGAGCACGCTGCGGGTGTCGCGCGGATCGATCACGCCGTCGTCGAGCACGCGCGCGCTGGTGGAGAACACGTCCATCTGGCCGTCGAACACGCCGATGATCTCGGCTTTCATCGCGTCCAGCTTCTCCTTCGGGACCGGCTTGCCGCGGCGGGCGGCGGCGGCTTCGGTGACGATCGCCATGGTCTCGGCGGCCTGCTCGCCGCCCATCACGGCGGTCTTGGCATTGGGCCATGAGAAGCAGAAGCGCGGATGGAAGCCGCGGCCGCACATGCCGTAATTGCCGGCACCGAACGAGGCGCCGCAATAGATCGTGATCTGCGGCACCGTCGCCGAGGTCACCGCCTGGATCATCTTGGAGCCGTGCTTGATCATGCCGGCTTCCTCATAGGCCTTGCCGACCATGTAGCCGGTGGTGTTGTTCAGATAGAGCAGCGGCGTGCGCGACTGGCAGCAGGCCTGGATGAAATGCGTCGCCTTGTTAGCACCGGGCACATCGAGCGGGCCGTTATTAGTGATGATGCCGATCGCCTGCCCTTCGATGCGGGCATGGCCGCAGATCGTGGCCGGACCATAATTGGCGCCGAACTCGGT
The DNA here is from genome assembly GCF_055456055.1 of Bradyrhizobium sp. LeoB3. Taxonomy (NCBI): domain Bacteria; kingdom Pseudomonadati; phylum Pseudomonadota; class Alphaproteobacteria; order Hyphomicrobiales; family Nitrobacteraceae; genus Bradyrhizobium; species Bradyrhizobium sp. LeoB3. Next base: position 51,689 of record NZ_JBVBEF010000058.1, on the reverse strand, counting down.
GAAATCGGAATCGTCGATGAAGCGCGCGATCGCCTGACGCATGTCGACGGGACGCTTGTGGTCCATCGGCATGATGCCGAGCAGCTCTTCCGCATCATAGCGCGGCGGCTTGAACGACGCGCTCGCGGGCTTGCCCCGGTCCCATTCGAGACTTGCCATGATGTCGCGCGCGATCCGGATGGCGTCGCGGTCGTCCTCGGCGAGGTAATCGCCGAGGCCGGAGATCGAGGTGTGCATCTCGGCGCCGCCGAGTTCCTCCTCGGTCGCGATCTCGCCGGTAGCGGCTTTGAGCAGCGGCGGACCGGCGAGGAAGGCGCGGGTGCGGCCGCGCACCATCACGATGTAATCGGATAATCCTGTCTGATAGGCGCCGCCGGCGGTGGACGAGCCATGCGTCACCGTGACCACCGGCAAGCCGGCTGCCGAGAGCCGCGCCAGGTTGCGAAAGATGTTGCCGCCCCTGACAAAATCCTCGACGCGGTAGCGCAACAGATTGGCGCCGGCGCTCTCGACGAGCTGCACATAAGGCAGCTTGTTCTCGAGTGCCAGTTCCTGCACCCGCAGCGTCTTGTCGAGACCATAAGGCTGCAGCGCACCGGCATCGATGCCGGCATCATTGGCGCTGACCATGCAGCGGATGCCGGAGACGAAGCCGATGCCGGCGATCAGCCCGCCGCCAGGCACGCTTTTCTCCGCATCCGCGACGTCGAACATGTAGCCTGCGAGCGTCGACAATTCGAGGAAGGGCGAGCCGGGATCGAGCACCAGCGCCACCCGTTCGCGCGGCAGGAGCTGGCCGCGCTTGTGGAAGCGGTCCTTTGCAGCAGCGGATGCCGCGCGGGTGCGTTCCTCCAGCGCGCGCATCCGGGAAATCAGCGCCAGCATGCCTTCGCGATTGGCCTGGAAGGCGGCGCTGGAGGGCGAGATGGTATTTTCGATGATGGCCATAGCTCAGCCCTCTCCGTCATTCCGGGGCGCGCGAAGCGCGAGCCCGGAATCCATCGGGCCGCGGACGCTCATGGAGAAATGGATTCCGGGCTCGCGCTGCGCGCGCCCCGGAATGACAGGGGTGTTCTTGGTAAGCATCATGCGCTTTTCGCTTCCGAGAAATATTCACTAGACGCCTGCCGCAGTTCGACCTTGCGCAGCTTGCCGGTTGCCGTCATCGGCATTTCGTCGAGGATACGCACCAGTTTCGGCACCTGGAAGCCACCGAGATGCTTTCGGCAATGCTCGATGATGTCCGCTTCGCCAACCGCAGCATTCGGCTTCAGCTTGACGAAGGCGGAGACGGCTTCGCCCCATTGCGGGTGCGGCAGGCCGACCACCGCGGCGTTCTGCACCGCGGGGTGTGCGAGCAGCGTCTCCTCGATCTTCACGGAAGCCACGTTCTCGCCGCCGGACTTGATCATGTCCTTCTTGCGATCGAGGAACAGCACCTCGCCATTGTCGTCGATCAGCGCGAGGTCGCCGGTGTGATGCCAGCCGAACTTGCGCGCCTCTTCGGTCGCCTTCGGGTCCTTGTAATAGCCCATCATTACGTTCGGCCCGCGATGCACGAGCTCGCCGATCTCGCCGCGCGGCAAGAGATTGCCGTTGTCGTCCATGATCGCGGTCTCGTTAACAACAAGCGACTCGCCCCAATAATTGCCGAAGCGATTGAGCTGCACTTCGGGCCGCGACATCGTGGTCGCCGGATACATCTCGGTCTGGCCGCTGGAGAGCACGAAGTTTGGACACAAGTCGGCGATGGCGCGTTCGAGCAGCGGCTTGCCCATCGGTGCCATGGTGTAGATGCAGCAGCGCAAGCCCGAAAGATCGAATTCCCGCCGCCGCGGATGGTCGAGGATCGCCTGATACATCAGCGACAGCCCGACAAAGACGGTGAGCTTGTCGCGGACGATCGCCTCCATGCAGACCACGGGATCGAAGCCACGCATCAGCGCCATGCGGCCGCCGACCGAGAGATAGCTGAGCAGCAGCACATGGCCGGCACAGTGGAACAGCGGAAACTGGCCGGTGATGCCGTCATCGCGGGAGAGCTGCATCTCGATGCAATTGCTCATCACCGCCATTACCACGGCGAGGTGGCAGTGCATCGCGCCCTTCGGCCGCGACGTCGTGCCGGAGGTGTAGATGATCATGGCGAGATCGCGGTCGTTGATCTCGATCTCGGGTTCGATGTCGGATTGACCCTTAATGAGATCGTTGAAATTCTCGAGGCCGGTCGCCGCGACTTTTCCGGCAAGATCGATCGCGACCATCCCGATGCCGCGCTGTTCGAGCGCCGCGCGCCGCTCCGCTTGCGCATGCAGATTGTCGTCGATCAGCGCGAAGCGGACCTCGGCATGGCCGAGGATGTAATCCATATCGGCAGGCCCGAGCATGGTGTTGATCGGGACCCAGATGAGGCCCGCGCGGTGAATGCCGAATAGCGCTTTGACGAATTCGACCGAGTTGTTGCAGATGGTCGAGATTTTTTCGCCCGGCTTTAGCCCCCGCTGCACGAGGTAGTTGGCAAATCGGTTAGCGTCGCGTTCGAGCTCGGTGAAGGTGACGCGCCGCGCCCCGTCGGTGAGCGCGACGCGATCAGGAAAGCGCCGTGCTGCACGCTTGAGCAGATCGCCGATTGCCACCCGGCCGATCTGCCCCGGACCCGGCACGCCGCCGGTTGCTGCGAGATTATCCATTGATTTGATTCCCTCCCCTCCACCCGCCGTCGTCATTCCGGGGCGCGCGTAGCGCGAGCCCGGAATCCATTTCGCCACAGGTCCATGCGGCCCGATGGATTCGGGGCTCATCGCTTCGCGATGCCCCGGAATGACAGCGGAGCAGCCCTAGTGCCTCACCCCGAAAATCTGCCGCGCCTCGGCGGGGCTCGCGATCTCGCGCCCGGCCTTGCGCGCGCAGGCGGCGATCGCCTCGATCAACTGGCCGTTGGAGGTCACCTTGGTTCCATCAGCCAGATAGAACGTGTCCTCCAACCCGGTGCGCAAGTGGCCGCCGAGATCGGCGGCGCGCTGGTGCAATGGCCAGATCTCGGCGCGGCCGATCGCGGTGACCTGCCAATGCGCGTCCGGCGCCTTCAGCTTGAGCAGGATCGGCAGCAATTCCGGATCAGCCGGCATGCCCGAGGCAACGCCCATCACGAAATTATATTCGAGCGGACCGGAATACATGCCGGTCTGCCGGTACATGCCGACGCAGCGCACGATGCCGACGTCGAAACATTCGAACTCAGGAATCGTGCCGGCATCCTTCATCACGTCGAGATAATCCTGCACCTTCTCGACCGCGTTATCGAACAGCATCGGCGGCCAGGCCCAGGTGTTGTCGGCCTTGACCTTCAGATAATTCAGCGAACCGGCATTGCAGGCGGCGATCTCGGGCCTGGTTTCGCGGACGCAATCGAGCGCGCCCTGATAGTTCGGGCCGGAGGTGCCCGTGGTGTGATTGATGATGACACCGGGGCAGGCTTCGCGGATCGCCTGCTGGATCTCCTTGCTGACGCCGACCTCCCAGGACGGCAGATGGCCCTTGCCAGGTGCCTGCTGGCGCAGATGGATATGCATGATGCTGGCGCCGGCGTTGAAGGCCGCCTTGGCCTCGCGCGCCATCTGTTCCGGCGTCACCGGCACATTGTGCTGTTTTGGATCGGTCAGCACGCCGTTCAGCGCGCAGGTGATAACGGCCTTGTCGCTCATGCATCCTGCCCAAAGTGTTTGAATGGCGCGGTTTTTTGCATGATGCGGGATTTGGCCGGGGCCCTCTTGCGTTGACTGGCTATTGCCGCGGCGGCAGGCAGGTCGCCGTGGCAATAGCGCGCATGGAGGTTTGCTCTGAATCAAACCCGGACGCCGCGACGGGGCTATGAGTTTCCCTAGATTCTGGGAGACACGACATGGCCTACAAAGACCTCCTCTTGACGCTCGCGAGCTACCCCGAAACGACGCCGCCGGCGGCGATCGATCTTGCGACCGATTTCGCCGCCGCCGTCGGTGCCAAGATTTCCGCGATCGCCTGCGAGATCCGCGTCGCCGTGCCCGGCAGCTTCCTGAGCCCGGCGCTGCTCGACGTTCCCGGAATCGCCGCGACCGATGAAAGGAAATCACGCTTTCAGGCCGAGGCCGCGCTCGCAGCGTTCCAGGCCGCCGCGGAAAAGCGCGGCGTCTTCGAGGAACGCATCCTGGAACGCTGCCTGACCTCCGAGCAGCGCGAGCTATTGGTCGAGTATGCGCGGCTTCGCGACCTCACCATCATTCCGGTCCAGGACGATGCCCTGTTCGGCGCCTGGAATGCCGAGCCGATCATTTTCGAATCCGGACGCCCCGTCCTGCTGCTGCCGCAAACCAGCCGCAAGCCGTTCATCCTGAATACGGCAACGGTGGCCTGGGACTTCAGCCGTCCGGCCGCCCGCGCTGTCGCGGACGCGCTGCCGCTGCTCAAGCAGGCCAAGCGCGTCCACATCGTGACGGTGACCAATGAGAAGCGCATCGACACCAAGCGGTCCGGGCCGGAACTTGCCAAGCATCTCGCCCGTCACGGCGTCGAGGTGATCCTCGACACCGTCGATGCCGCGGGCCGCTCGGTCGCGCACGCGCTGGAGGCTGCGCTGACGAGCCATGACAGCGACCTTCTGGTCATGGGCGCGTTCGGCCATTCCCGCTTCCGCCAATTCGTGCTCGGCGGCGCCACGCTCAGCATGATGTCACACCCGCCGCTGCCCGTGCTGCTGTCGCACTGATGGCGGAAGGCGGCCAGCGACCGGCCGGACCCAGGAGTGAATTGTAGACGCTCTCTCCGTCATGGCCGGGCTTGTCCCGGCCATCTACGTGCTGGCGACACCAAAGGAAGATGTGGATGCCCGGGACAAGCCCGGGCGTGACGATTAGGGGACCACCGCTTCCGTGAACGATCCGCTGCTGCGATAGATCGCGAGATCGCGCGAGCCGGAGAAGATCGCGCGCGGCTTCAGGCCGTAGAAGCGGCGGATCGAGTGGCTGAAATGGGTCGAGTCGGGATAGCCGATGTCCTGCGCCAGATGCGCCAGGTTGATGTCCTGGTTGGCGAAATGCAACAGATGCCGCGCCCGCTTCCAGGCACGGAAGGAGCGGAACGAGATCCCGGTCTCCTCCTTGAACAGATGCAGGAAGCGCGAGGGCGACAGCGCGGCATCCGCCGCGCAATCCGCCGCCGTCACCGGCTCGCCGGAGAATTTGCCGATGCGCATGATGGCCCGCACCACGCGCGGATCGAGCACACGCTGCGGCAGCCCCTCTCCGAAGCACATGATGTCGAACTCGGCGTTCGAGAGGTTGTCGCTATATTGCCGACGTCCGAGTGCGGCATAGGCGGCGCGGATGCGGTCGGCGAAGATTTGGCTTTCCGAGCCCGTCAACAGCCTTGAGAACGACTCGAGCGCGCCGACGCGAACGCTCTCAGGCTCGATGGCGACGCAGATCGCCGAGCGATAGTCGCTCGCGATCGTGTGGCGCAGGTTCGGCATGGTCACGACGAGATCACCATAGGACTCGCGGCCATCGCTGGTCGCGAGGTGCAGGCCGCCTTTGATCGCGACATAGACATGGAATGCGCCCGGACAGCGCTCGCGCGGGCGGCCGAGCAGTCCGGCGTAAAACACGCGCTCCGGCGTGATCAGCATCAGATGGCCTACTTCGCGGGCCTGGTCGTCCATGGTGGTTCCTCCTCGCACGGCTCTTCCCGGCCGTTGCGGCGCCAACCATAGCCGAAATCTGGCTGAAGTCACCGTTACAATTGGGGCGAGGAAACGGCTCTCTCCGTCATTGCGAGCGAAGCGAAGCAATCCATGCCACCACGAGTGGAGAAATGGATTGCTTCGTCGCTGTCGCTCCTCGCAATGACGGCCGGGGCGGGCGCTTTACCCACGCACCCGCGGCGCGACGTTTTGCTCCACGCCAGCCTTGCGTTCCGCCGCGACGGCCCGCTGGTATGCCTCGCGCTGCTGCAGCCGCGCCCAATAGGCTGCGACATTGGGACCGAAATCCTTGGCGAGCCCGATATTGTCGGCGAGCCGGAGTGCGTAGCCGATGGCGATGTCGGCGGCGGTGAAACGGCCGGCACACAGCGTCTCGGCCTTTCCGGTCGCGGCCTCCACCGCGCGCAGGCGGCCGAAGAACCACTTGGCGTAATCGCCGACCACCTGCGGATTGCGCCGCTCCTCCGGCTCGAGCTGGCCGTAGCGAAGCACCAGCGTCTGCGGGAAGGTCAGCGTGGCGTCGGAAAAGTACATCCAGTTCAGGAAGGCGCCATAGGCCGGCTCGTCGGATCCGACGATCAGTGGTGTCGGGCCATATTTAGTACCAAGGTAATGGCAGATGCCTGAGGACTCCGTCATCCGCGTCTCGCCATCGATCAGCAAGGGAATCGTGCCGAGCGGGTTCAGCGCCAGATAGTCCTTCGCGAACACGCGCGGCGGAAACGGCAGCATCTTGAGTTCATAGGGCAGTCCCATTTCCTCGAGCATCCAGAGCGGCCGGAACGAACGCGCGGCTTCGCAGTGATAAAGCGTGACCATCTCAGGCGCTTCCCTTCATGCTGGGCAACATACCCATCATCTTGCATAACACCATCAGCATGACTTCGTCAGCGCCACCGCCAATCGAGGTCAGGCGGCTATCGCGATAGGCGCGGCTGACCGGGGTCTCGTTCATGAAACCCATCCCGCCCCAATATTGCAGACAGGCGTCGGTGAGTTCACGGCCGAGCCGGCCGGCTTTCAGCTTCGCCATGGTGGCGAGACGGGTGACATCCTCGCCCGCGACCAGCGCCTCGCCGGCACGATAGATCAGCGAGCGCAACAGCTCGACCTCGGTCTGCATCTCCGCGAGCTTGAAGTGCACCACCTGGTTGTCGAGGATCGAGCCGCCGAACGCCTTGCGGCCCCGGGTATATTCGATGGTCTCGTTGATGATGAATTCATGCGCCTTCAGGCAGGCGGCGGCGCCCCACAGACGCTCCTCCTGGAACTGGATCATCTGGTAGGTGAAACCCTTGCCCTCCTCGCCGATCCGGTTGCGCTTGGGCACCCGGACATTGTCGAAGAAGATCTGCGCGGTGTCGGAGGAGCGCATGCCCATCTTGTCGAGCTTGCGCGCGATGGTGACGCCCTTGCTCTTCATCGGCACGCAGATCAGCGACTTGTTGCGATGGACCTGGCCGTCGCTGGTATTGGCGAGCAGGCAGATCCAGTCGGCCTGCGTGCCATTGGTGATCCACATCTTGCCGCCATTGATGACGTAGTCGTCGCCGTCAGAGCGCGCACTCGTCTTGATCGAGGCGACATCGGAGCCTGCGCCCGGTTCGGAGACGCCGATGCAGGCAACCTGATCGCCCGAAATCGCGGGACTGAGGAATTCGCGCCGCACGTCGTCGGAGCCGAACCGCGCCAGCGCGGGCGTGGCCATATCCGTCTGCACCCCGATCGCCATCGGCACGCCGCCGCATCTGATGGCCCCTAACTCTTCCGCCATCATCAGCGCAAAGCTGTAGTCGAGCCCCTGGCCGCCGAATTCGATGGGCTTGTTGAGGCCGAGGAAGCCGAGACTGCCGAGCTTCTTGAACAGCTCATGCGCGGGGAAGATGCCGGCGTCTTCCCAGTCGTCAACATAGGGGTTGATCTCGGCCGCGATGAATTTCTGCAAGATACGGCGGGGTTCGTCATGGTCGGCGGTGAAGATCATTTTTTGCTAAGCTCCAATCGGCGTTCTTGGTCAGCCGTCATGGCCGGGCTTGTCCCGGCCATCCACGTCCATCCGATCACGCGGGACCAAAGACGTGGATGCCCGGGACAAGCCCGGGCATGACGGTGGTGTATCCCTAGTCACAATCCCATCTGGCGGCTCGCGAGGTCCTTCATGATTTCCTCGGTGCCGCCGCCGATCGCGTTGACCTTGACCTCGCGGTAGATGCGCTCGACCTTGACGCCGCGCATGAAACCGGCGCCGCCGAAGATCTGCACCGCCTCGGAGGCGCAGAACGCCATGGTCTGGGTCGCCTGGTTCTTCATCATGCAGATCTCGGCGACCGGGCTTTCGCCTTGCCCCAGCCGCCAGGCCAGCATCTCCAGCATCGCTTGCGACGCTGCGACCTTCTGCGCCATGTCGACGATCTTGTGCCGGATCACCTGGTGCTGGGCGATCGGCTTGCCGAAGGTCTTGCGCTCCTTGGCGTAGGCGATCGCCTCCTCGAGGCAGACACGGGCATAGGCCGTGCAACTCGCCGCCATGCCCATGCGCTCGCTGTTGAAATTCTGCATGATGATCTTGAAGCCCTGGCCTTCCTCGCCGATCAGGTTTTCAGCGGGCACCCGGCACTCGTCGAAATGCAGCGTCGCCGTATCGGAGGCCCACCAGCCCATCTTCTTCAGTTTGGTGCGCGACAGGCCGGGCGTATCGCCCTCGATCAGCAGCAGGCTGACGCCACTGGGCCCCTCGCCGCCGGTGCGGACGGCGACCGTGATATAATCGGCGCGCACGCCCGAGGTGATGAACGTCTTTTCGCCGCTGACGACATAGTGATCGCCGTCGCGGCGCGCCTTGGTGCGCAAGTTCGCGACATCGGAGCCGCCGCTCGGCTCGGTGATCGCGAGCGCGGAAATCTTCTCGCCCCGCAGCACTTCCGGCAGCACACGCGCCCTGACCTCGGGACGGGCAGCGCGCGCGATCGGCGGCGAGCCGATGGTGTGGCTCATCAGGCTCGCACTGATGCCGCCGGCGCCGGCCCGCGCCAGTTCCTGCGAGGCCACGATCTTCATGAACTGGTCGGCGGGAATGCCGCCATATTCCTCCGGGAAGCCCAGCCCGAGCAAACCGATCTCGGAGGCCTTGCGATAGAGCTCGCGCGGAAACTCGCCCGCTTCGTCCCACTCGTGGGCGTAAGGCTCGATCTCCTTCTGCACGAAACGGCGCACCGCCTCGCGAAAGGCCTCGTGCTCGCTGCTGTAGAATGGGCTCGCCATCCCTTTGCTCCGTCGATTCCTGTGTCCGGAACGATGTCCGGAAATCGCCGCGCCAACTTGCGTCAAGTGGCTGCCGGCGGCGAATGGACGCCGATCCTACCCTCGGTCCAGCCACTAAACGCAAGACAGATTCCAGCCTCGGCCCGTCCACTGGTACCCCTGCGGATCATGATCAGGCGGCGCCAGACCGCCCACCGTGGGAGGGACATTTGCCGGTTCGTTACTACGACTGGATCGCTCATCATCGCCGGAGGACGCCTGACAAGGTCGCGATGGTCGACCTTGGCAGCGGCCGCCGCTTCACCTATGCGCAATCCGACGCACGGATCTCGAGGCTCGCGGCGCATCTGCGCGATCAGCTCAAGGTCGGGCGCGGCGACCGCGTCGCGGTGCTGGCGCTGAACACCACTGACACGCTGGAAGTGCAGTTCGCCTGCGGCCGGCTGGGCGCCGTGTTCCTGCCGCTTAACACCCGCCTCACGGTGCCGGAACTGCAGTTCATCGTCGGCGACGCCTCGCCGAAAGTGATGATCCATGATGGCGACCTCGCCGAGACGGCACTCAGCGTCGCGCGGCTCTGCAACGTGCCAACGGCGCTGCGGCTCGGCCCTGATGGCTCCTATGAAGCCGGCATCGCAGCAGCAAAGCCGATCGAGACATTCGAGCCCGTCACGCTCGATGACATCTCGACCATCATGTACACCTCGGGCACAACAGGCCAGCCGAAGGGCGCCATCATCACTCACGGCATGACGTTCTTCAATTGCGTCAATCTCGGCGGCCTCGCCTACATCTCGCCATCCTCGGTGTTCCTCTGCGTGCTGCCGCTGTTCCACACCGGCGGGCTCAATTGCTACACCAACCCGGTGCTGCATGCCGGCGGCACCGCCTTGATCATGCGCGCCTTCGATCCTGGCGAGGCCTTGCGCCTGATCAGCGATCCCGCTGAGCGCATCAACGCCTTCTTCGGCGTGCCCGCGATCTACCAGTTCATGGCGCAGCATCCGTCGTTTGCGAGCGCCGATTTCGGTCGGCTGATCATCGGCGGCGTCGGCGGCGCACCGATGCCGGTGCCGCTCTTGAAGGTGTGGGAAGCACGCGGCATGGCGCTGCAGCAGGGCTACGGCATGACCGAGACCTCGCCCGCGGTGATGGCGCTCGATCGCGAGGATGCCGCGCGCAAGGCGGGATCGGCCGGCAAGCCGGTGCTGCACACCGAAGTGCGGATCGTGCGTCCCGATGGCACCGACGCTGCCGTGGGCGAACTCGGCGAGCTCTGGGTCCGGGGGCCGAACATCACGCCGGGCTACTGGAACCGGCCTGACGCCAACGCCTCCTCCTTCACCGACGGCTGGCTGCACACGGGCGATGCGACGCGCGTGGACGAGGAAGGCTTCTACTACATCGTCGACCGATGGAAGGACATGTACATCTCCGGCGGCGAGAACGTCTACCCGGCCGAGGTCGAGAACGTGCTGCACCAGATTCCGGTGGTCGCCGAAGCGGCCGTGATCGGCATCCCTGATGAGCAATGGGGCGAGGTCGGCATGGCGATCGTCGCGGTGAAGCCGGGACAGACTCTGACGCCAGAACAGATCCACGCCCATTGCGCGGCCAATCTGGCACGCTTCAAATGCCCGCGGACAATCGAATTCGTCGATGCGCTGCCGCGCAATGCGACCGGCAAGATCCACAAGCCGACGCTGCGCAAGCAATTCGCCGAGCAGAAGCCGACCGATCTGGCGCAAGCCTCGTGACATGACACGCTGACAGGTTTCGCCGCCGCCTGCCGGGACCGGCGGCGATTTTCGTGCGTTCGTCCCCAACCACAAAAAGCCCGAGGGAATTGCTTTATGCAGAACAAGAAAATCGCTTTGCTTGCCGCCGTCGCGGCGTTCTCCCTGCTCTCGACCCAAGGCGCATTTGCGCAGAAGAAATACGACACCGGCGCGTCCGACACCGAGATCAAGATCGGCAATGTCGAGGCCTATAGCGGCCCGGCTTCCGCCTACGGCATCATCGGCAAGACCGAGGAAGCCTATTTCAAGATGATCAACGACCAGGCCGGCGTGAACGGTCGCAAGATCAACTGGATCTCCTACGACGACGGCTACTCGCCACCGAAGACGGTGGAGCAGGTCCGCAAGCTGATCGAGGGCGACGAGGTGTTTTTGGTGTTCAACGCGCTGGGCACGCCGACCCAGACCGCGGTGCAGAAATATCACAACGCCAAGAAGGTGCCGCAGCTCTTCCTCGCCACCGGTGCCAGCAAGTGGAACGATCCAAAGGATTTTCCCTGGACCATGGGCTTCCAGCCGAGCTACCGCGTCGAGGCCAGGATCTTCGCGAAATACATTCTCAAGAACAAGCCCAATGCCAAGGTCGCGATCTTCTACGCCAACGACGATTTCGGCAAGGATTACGTCGCAGGCTTCAAGGAGATCTTCGGCGAAAAGGCCTCCAGCCTGATCGTCGCCGAGGAAAGCTACGAGACCACCGAGCCCTCGATCGATTCCCACATTGTCAAGCTGAAGGGCACCGGCGCCGACGTCTTCGTCAACATCGCGACGCCGAAATTCGCAGCACAAGCGATCAAGAAGATCGCCGAACTGGACTGGAAGCCGATGCACCTGATGACCGACGTCTCGATCTCGATCGGCGCCGTCATGAAGCCGGCCGGTCTCGATGCATCCGAAGGCGTGCTGTCGGCGGGCTATCTCAAGGATGCGTCCGACCCGCAATGGAAGGACGATGAGGGCATGAAGAAGTTCATGGCGTTCATCGATAAATACATGCCGGGCGCCAATGTCACCGACACCAACACCGTTTATGGCTACGCCGCGGCGCAAACGCTGGTGCAGGTGCTGAAACAGTGCGGCGACAATCTCACCCGCGAAAATGTGATGAAGCAGGCCGCCAGCCTGAAGGATTTCGCACCGGATACGCTGATCCCCGGCATCAAGATCAACACCGGCCCGAATGATTTCGCCCCCATCGAGCAGCTCAAGATGATGCGGTTCACCAAGGGGCAGTGGGAATTGTTCGGCGACATCATCAGCGCCGAGACGGGCGGCTAATCGTCTGCCGTCATTCCGGGGCGCGCGAAGCGCGAACCCGGAATCTCGCCCCACAATCTCTGGATTCCGGGTTCGCTCGCTGTCGCGAGCGCCCCGGAATGACGGTTCATCTTTGTGTATCCTTGAGATCGTGCGGACGGCTCCCCACTTGAACGAGTGGCCCAACAAAGCGAGCCGCCGATCGTGGAAAGCCAGATGCATTATCTGCCGATGACACCGGGATCGTTCTCGATCCTGGTGTTCCTGGCACTGGCGCTGGTGATCCTGATCCAGCTCCGCATTCTCCGCTATGCCTATCTGAGCCTCGGTGTCAGTCCAGGAGCTGCGTTCCTTTTGCTGTTCGGCTCGCTGATCGGCAGCTATGTCAATATTCCGATCACGGAATTGTCGGGACCGCCGGTGAGATCCGGCGAGATCGTCGACTTCTTCGGCATGCGTTATGTCGTGCCGCTGGTGACCGCGCCCAGCACGATCCTGGCCGTAAATGTCGGCGGCGCGGTGATTCCGACATTCGTGTCGATCTACCTGGTCGTCAGATACGAGCTCTGGGTCAGGGCCGCGATCGGTACCGCCATCATCGCCTTCATCGTCCATTGGCTGGCGACGCCGGTGCCGGGCATCGGCATCGCGGTGCCGGTGTTCGTGCCCGTTGTCAGCGTCGCGATCATCGCGCTCCTGCTCTCGCGTATCTATGCCGCGCCGCTCGCCTATATCGCAGGTTCAGTCGGAACACTGATCGGCGCCGATATTCTCAACCTGGACAAGATCGGCAGCCTGGGCGCGCCCATCGCCTCGATTGGCGGCGCCGGCACGTTTGATGGCGTGTTCCTGACCGGCATCCTCGCGGTGTTGCTCGCCGCCATCGTTTCACCCTCGCCCCTGCACCGCGCCTCGTAGCGCGTCGCTAACCCGGCAGGAAAATCGCAAACGGTTCGTCGACGGTGCGGCGCAGATGCTCGCGATAGAGCGCGTAGTTCTCGTCATCGGGCGATACCCGACCGACCGAGGGATTGGCGATGTTCTTGATCGGTACGAATGCGATGGGTGCGGCAATCGGCGTCAGCAGTGAGCCGCGGCCGGCGAGCAGTGTCGTGATGATGCCGTACATCTCGCCGGTGTTGCGCGGCCTGGACACCGTGATCAGGCGATGCTGGCCGTGCCGGTTGGTGACGAGATAGACGAAGCCGGACTGGTTGGGCACGGCGACTTCGCCGAACTGGGTGTAGGCGGCATCCAGCCGCTCACCCTCGCGAAAAATAAGCGACGAGACGGCGTCGTCCCAGGCGATCTCGGTGCGATAGGCGTAGACCGCGTCCTTGGCCCCGAACGAGGGCCGGACCGTGAGATAGGTGCCCTCGATCCACTGCACCGCCCGCCGCGAATAGGCCCCCAGCCCGTCGGGCGCGACTTCGCCATTGGCCACCGGCATCGCCGGCGCCGGCTGGACCTTGCGCAAGGAGACGCCGAGTGCCTGTTCGAGCCGCACCGTGGTCTGCAGCGTGAACGGGCGGCGCCCGCCCAGCACCTTTTCCAGCGTCGACAGGCTGAGCTTGGCCTGCTCGGCCAGCGCCTGCCGCGAGATGCGCCGGCGCGCCAATTCCTCGCGGATCAGCTCCGCGATCTGCCGACTTTGTTCCTCGGAAAGCTGCTTGTCCGGCGTCGGCATCGTCACCCCATGCTGATTCACGCCAACTCTACCAGACCGTACATTTCAGCACAAAACCGCACAAAGCCGCCGACGGCGCGGCGTACGGCGCCTGCCTGCGGCTGAACAATGCCGATCATTCTGCTCGCGCCTCGACGCACTTTCCCGAAGATTTTGCGTATCCAAGACGTCCCTCGGGAGAAGGAAATGACGACGTGCGATTGTATCGCGACCGGCCGCCCGCGCCTGTCGCGCAGGATGCGAATAGCGCTGTTCTTTCTGGCGGAAGGCATTGCCGCGCTCATGATCGGGTTCGCGGCACTCTTTGTGAACTTCGCGCCGGCATGGTCGGCAGGGATCAAGCCACCGGCAGCGTACATCAAGCCGGGCGATGCCCGTTCCGGGTCGCTGCTGCTGAAGACCGACGAGGGTTATGACGACGCCCTCAGGCTCGGCACGGATGTCGACCTCACGGTGTCGGGCCCGACCATCCGCGCCCGCGTCACGCAAATTTTCCGCAACCCGACCAAGGACTGGGTCGAAGCGGTCTACGTCTATCCGCTGCCGGCTGGCGGCGCGGTCGACACGCTGAAGATGGTGGTCGGCGATCGCATCGTGGTCGGCGACATCAAGGAGCGCAAGCAGGCGCGCGTCATCTACGAGCAGGCCAAACAGAACGGCCAGAAGGCGGCGCTGACCGAACAGGAGCGGCCGAACATCTTCACCAACTCGGTCGCCAATATCGGCCCGGGCGAGACCGTGCTGGTGCAGATCGAATATCAGGAGCCGGTGCAGCAGTTCGGCAACGAATTCTCGCTGCGCGTGCCGATGGTGGTGGCACCACGCTACAATCCCGCGCCGATCGTGCAGAGCGTCGACCTTCGCCCCGATGGCGGCGGCTGGGGTGCAACGAAGTCCGATCCCGTTCCCGATCGCGACCGCATCACGCCGACGGTGCTCGACCCGGCCAAGCATGCGCCGGTCAATCCGACCAACATCACCGTTCGCCTGCAGGCTGGCTTTCCGCTCGGCGAGGTGAAAAGCCATCATCACATCGTGAAGATCGAAGACGTCGACGATGCGACGCGGGTCATCAAGCTCGCCGAAGGGCTCGTGCCGGCGGACCGCGATTTCGAACTGACCTGGAAGCCTGCCGCCGAAAAGGCGCCATCAGTCGGCCTGTTCCGCGAGCATGTCGGTGACGCCGACTATCTGCTCGCTTTCGTCACCCCGCCTGCCGTCGTTGAGGCCGAGCAGAAGCCGCGACCGCGCGAAGTGATCTTCGTCATCGACAATTCCGGCTCGATGGGCGGCACCTCGATCGTGCAGGCAAAAGCGAGCCTGATTTACGCGCTCGGACGGCTGCAGCCGAACGACCGCTTCAACGTGATCCGTTTCGACGACACCATGGACGTGCTGTTTCCATCAGCGGTGCCGGCCGACAGCGAGCATCTCGGCCGCGCCACCGCCTTCGTGAGCGCGCTGCGGGCCAATGGTGGCACGGAAATGGTGCCGGCGATGCGGGCGGCGCTGACAGACCGTTCGGATGGTGATTCCGATCATGTCCGCCAGGTCGTGTTCCTGACCGACGGCGCTGTTGGCAACGAGCAGCAATTGTTCGAGACGATCACGGCGATGCGCGGCCGCTCGCGTATCTTCATGGTTGGCATCGGCTCGGCGCCCAACACCTATCTGATGACGCGCGCCGCCGAGCTTGGCCGCGGCGCCTTTACCCATATCGGCTCCACCGACCAGGTCGAGGAGCGCATGCGCGCGCTGTTCGCCAAGCTCGAGAATCCCGCGGTGACCAATCTTTCGGCCAAATTCTCCGAGGCGCATGCCGAGGTCACGCCGGCGATCCTTCCCGACCTCTATCGCGGCGAGCCGCTGGTGCTGGCGGCCAGGCTCGACAAGCTCGCAGGCTCGGTCGAGATCAGGGGCCGCATCGGCGATCGCCCCTGGCTCGTGACGCTGCCACTGGCGAACGCCGCCGAAGGCAAGGGCCTGTCGAAGCTGTGGGCGCGGCGCAAGATCGACGATGCCGAGGTTGCGCGCACCACGCGGCAGGCGAGTCCTGACGATGCCGACAAGACCATCCTCGCACTGGCGCTCGAGCATCAGCTCGTGACCCGGCTCACCAGCCTGGTTGCGATCGACAAGACTCCGAGCCGGCCCGATGGCGAGCCGCTGAAAGTGAGCGAATTGCCGCTCAACCTGCCCGCCGGCTGGGATTTCGCAAAGGTCTTCGGCGATGGCCCGCAATTGCCGGTGGCACCAATCGAGCGGCGCGCGGAAGGCGATGGCCGGACGCAGCTCGCCGCCCTGAAACGCCCGGCAGTGGTGCAGGCGCCCGACACGGTCAAGCTGCCGAAGACCGCGACCGACGCCGAACTGAAGATGATCGCGGGCGCGATCCTGCTCGTGCTCAGCCTGCTCCTGTTCGCATTCATCCGGCGTCAGAACTTCGCCCACTGATGCCGAATGAAAAGAGGGGCGTCCCCCCCTCTTGGCGCGCGCGGCCTCCCGTCCCCGAGCGCCGCGCGCGTCTCTTTCCACACGCGTCATTGCGAGCGCAGCGAAGCAATCCATGCCACCACTTGCGGAGAGATGGATTGCTTCGTCGCTGCGCTCCTCGCAATGACGGCGGAGTATCGGTCAAATGCCGCGTTTCCTTGCCCCTCTCCTCCTCGCCCTTCTCGGCTTGATCCTGTTCGGCCAGGGTGCCTATATCCACGCCAAGGCCCTCCTCGCGCAGGTCCTCCTTGAACGCGCGTTTGCAAGAACCATCGCGACCGGGCATCCGACGAAACCATGGTCATGGGCCGACACCTGGCCGGTCGCACGCATCGAGGTGAAGCGGCTCGATGCCAGCACCATCGTGCTCGCGGGCTCCAGCGGTCAGGCGCTCGCCTTCGGCCCGGGCCATGTCGAACTCACACCCGACGCCGGCGAACGCGGCGTTGCCGTCTATTCCGCGCATCGCGACACCCATTTTCGTTTCCTGAAGGACGTCGTCATTGGCGACGAGATCGATATCACCCGCAGCGACGGCAAGATCTTCCGCTATCGCGCCGACAGAAGCTCCGTGGTGCGCTTCGATGCCTCCGGCATCGATCCGCTCTCGAACGGATACGAGCTGGTGCTCTCGACCTGTTGGCCATTCGACGCGCTGACATCGGGGCCGGAACGCTATCTCCTGCACGCGACGATGATCGAATCCGGCTCCTCGCGCATGACAACACCGTGAATATTGTCCGCGCGGTGGGATATCGCATCAAAGCGTAGCGGCATGCAGCCAAGGTGAGTTGCCACGCCGCGCAGGGCTCAATAGAAATAGCAAAAAAACATGGCGCACAGTGTTCGCTGCAGCGCCACAGGAAACGACAAGGCAGAGTCCATGGAAGCTCAATTCAGCCCCGCGTCTGCTCCGACTGAGAAATGGTTGCCGTCGCGTGATGCCAGCGACGTGATCAAGCAGATCCATGCGATGCTGCACCCGCGCAACATCGTGCTGGTCGGCGCCACCGACAAGCCCGGCAATTACGCCGAGCGAATCTGGAACAACCTGATCAAATACGGATACCGCGGCGGGCTCTATCCGGTTAACGCCAAGCGCGAGACGATCTGGGGCGTCACCTGTTACAAGGATTTCGCGAGCCTCCCCGACAAGCCAGATCATGTGCTCGTGCTGGTGCCGGCGCGCTTTGCGGTGCAGGTGATCCGCGATGCGGCTGCCGCCGGCGCGCGCTCGGCGACCATCGTCACCTCCGGCTTCAGCGAGTTGCAGGACGAAGAAAGTCAACGCCTCGCGGTGGACTTGAAGAAGGCGGTGCACGAGACCGGGCTTGCCGTTACCGGACCAAATTGTCTTGGGAACCTGAGCGCCGGTGAAAACCTCTTCACCAATATCGACGACCGCATCGTCACGATGGAAGCCGGGCCGGTCGCGATCGCCGGCCAATCCGGCGCGATCGTGATGGCGATCCGCCAGACGTTGGAGGATCGCGGCGTCGGTGTCGGCTACATGGTGACGACCGGCAACGAGAGCGGGCTGACCACGCCCGACCTGATGACCTATTTCGCCACTGACCCGAGCATCCGCGTCATCGTGGTGTACCTGGAGGGCGTGCGGAACACGAAGGCGTTCCGCGATGCCTGCAAGGCTGCGCGTGCCGCCGGCAAGCCGGTGATCGCGCTCAAGCTCGGCGCGTCCGAGGGCGGCCGCGCCGCGGCGATGGCGCATACCGGCGCGCTCGCCGGCTCGATCGAGACCTTTGACGCGATCTCGACCCGCGAAGGCGTGATCCGGGTCCGCGGCCTCGATGAATTGATCGAGACCACCGAATGCTTCGTGCATGCCGACCTGCCGAAGGGCAACCGGCTCGCCGCGGTATCGCTGTCCGGCGGCAAGCGCGGGCTCCTGATCGACGCATTCTATGCGGCCGGATTGAACTTCGCGCCGCTCAGCCCGAACGCGACCGAGCAACTCGCCAAGATGCTCGGTCCCGGCAGCATTGTCGGCAATCCGCTGGACGCCGGCTTTGCCGCCGTGGTCGATCCCTCCGTCTACATGAAGTCGATCAAGATCATGATCGATGACCCTGATACCGACATCGTCATCATCGACGCCGAACTGCCGAAGGCGCCTCATGAATTGCGCGAACGCAATCTTCGCATCGTCAACGAGATGGCTGCCAAGGCGGGCAAGCCCGTGATCTATATCAGCGCGATGTCGATCGGCTTCACCGAGCACACCAAGGCGCTGCGCAAGACGCTGCAGAGCGTCGCCGTGCTGCAGGGGCTCGACCGCGCGGTCGGCGCGATCAAGTCGCTGATCGAATACGCGCAGCTTCGCAAGGAAGTACCTGATATCGTCTCGAGCTCGTCAGCACCCGCGCGCGCGATGCTGGAGAAGGCGCTGAACGGCGCCAACGGCACGGCTGCGCTCGACGAGGTCGCGTCGAAGAAGCTGCTCAAGGCGTACGGCATTCCGATCTCGAAGGAGGAGATCGCGCAGACGGCAACTGAAGCTGCGACGATCGCCAGGAAGATCGGCTTCCCCGTGGTCGCCAAGGTGGTCAGCCCCGATATCCTGCACAAGTCCGATATCGGCGGCGTGGTGCTGAACCTCAATAGCGCGACCGAGGTGAAGAAGGCGTTCAACGACATCACGGCGCGGGTCAGAAAGCTGAAGAACAAGCCGAAGCTCGAGGGCATCCTGATCGCACAGCAGGTCAAGGCCGATCTGGAGCTCGTGGTCGGTGCCTCACTCGACGCCGAGATGGGCCCCGTGGTGCTGTTCGGCACCGGCGGCGTCGATATCGAACTAATGAAGGACGTCGCGCTTGCCGGCGCGCCGCTCGACGCGGAAGAGGCAAAACAGCTCATCGCGAAGACAAAAGCCGGCATCAAGCTGAAGGGCTATCGCGGCAGGCCGGCACTGCACGAAGCCTCCGCCGTGAAGGCGCTGGTCGGGCTCTCCAACCTGATCGCGGATGCCGGCAACCGCATCGCCTCGATCGATATCAATCCGTTCCTGATCAACACGAAGCTGGGCGTTGCGGTGGATGCGCTGATCGTGCTGAACAACGCCGCGGTAAATAAAGCGGTGGGGCATTGATCTCTTCTCGTCATGCGCGGGCTTGGCCCGCGCATCCGTCGAGAAATGAGTCTTGTGGGAAGGATGGATTGCCGGGTCAAGCCCGGCAATGACGCCAGGAGCTAGAACCCCGCGCCCCACTGCCTTGCGGTCTGCAAGATCCAGTCGCGATACAGCGTCAGTGGCGTGACGCCGGTGATGCCGCCGCAGCCCGCGGCATTGTTCGGTCCGGTCGACCAGCTGATGACGCCGATTATCGCAGGCCCGGTCTGCTTGTCCTCCAATACCGGGCCGCCGGAATCGCCGGTGCAGGCCCCCAGCCCGTCGCGCGCGCCCTTGGCGAGCGGATCGACGAGGCGGATCTGCTGCGTGCCGGGCTGGCCGGTCGCGATCAGGCCGGCGACGCGGACCATGCCGCCGCTTTTGCCATCGCCGCGCACGGTGACGCCGATCCCTGCGATGGTGAAGCGGCTGCCGACGACAACCGGAATGTTCGGCGCACCGAGTGCCGCGGGCGCCTTGCCGGCGGCCGGCGCGGCAAGCTGCAGCAGCGCCACGTCGGCCGTGGCACGATGGGACGTCATGGCGTCCATCCTGAATGCGGGATGGATCGCGATGCTCTTGACGTCCTTCAATTGCGGCTGCCGGTCCGGGCCATATTCGACGATCTTGTAGTCCGCGCCGGGCTGCACGCAATGCGCCGCCGTCAGCACCACTTTCGGCGCGATCAGCGCGCCGGTGCAGAAGTTGCCGCGCGAGCCGACGATGGTGATGATGGAACGACCGACACCTTCGGCGGACGGCACGCCGCCGCCGACAATGGCGGAGGCCGGCGTGGAGGCGAGCAGCGTGAGCCCTGCAAATGTCGCGATTGCTTTCATGGGCACAGCAATAGCTTGCGCCGCGCGCATCGCCAAGCCGGCGCATTCAGGCGAAAGCGTTTTCGAGCGAAGTGGATACCGGTTCGCGTGAAGAAAACGCGTCAAAACAAGAATCTAGAGCTTCGGTTCTGATTCAATCAGAACCGAATATGCTCTGGCTCCGCAAATCGATCCGTGTTAGCGGCTCGGTCAACACACATAACGACAGGCAGCAGGAAATGATCGAGGCAGTGATCTGGGATTTCGGCGGCGTCTTGACCACCTCGCCGTTCGAGGCATTCACCCGGTTCGAGACCGAACGCGGCCTGCCCGCCGACATCGTCCGCCGCACCAACGCCGCCAACCACCTCGAAAACGCCTGGGCGAAATTCGAGCGCGCCGAGATCGATATCGAAACCTTCGATATGCTGTTCGCCGCCGAATCGCTGGCGCTCGGCGCCGAGGTGCGCGGCAGGGACGTGCTGCCGCTGCTGCAGGGCGACCTACGCCCTGAAATGGTAGAAGCGCTGAAGCGCATCAATGCCAAATTCAAGACCGGCTGCATCACCAACAATCTGCCGGCGAACGCAATCGGAAGCAGAAGCGGCCGCACACTCTATGTCGCCGAGGTGATGGCGCTGTTCGATCACGTGATCGAATCCGCCAAGATCGGCCTGCGCAAGCCCGATCCGCGCATCTACAAGCTGATGGTAGAAACGCTGAAGGTCGATCCAAGCAATTGCGTCTATCTCGACGATCTCGGCGTCAACCTGAAGCCCGCGCGCGAAATGGGCATGACCACAATCAAGGTGGTCAGCGCGGACCAGGCGATTTCCGAGCTTGAGGCGGCAACCGGGCTGGTATTGCGCTAGGCACGGACTTCTCCCTCTCCCCGCCCCGTTCTTACGGGGGAAGGTTGGGGTGAAAGGCAGCCTGCGCAAACACCATGACAGATGGACTCGCGGAGAGTTCCCCCCACCCGAAATTCAAGCTGCGCTTGAATGTCGACCTCTCCCCGCAAGCGGAGTGAGGTGAGACCGAGCGCGCTTGCAACGCCAACGAGTCATTCGGCCTTGATCTTGGCGGTACGGATGATGTTGCCCCAGCGTTCGGTCTCGGACTTGATGAAGGCGCGGAAATCCTCGGGCGAACCGCCTTTGACTACGGCGCCCATCTCGCGAAGGCTGTCCTTCACCCTCTGATCGCCGAGCGCGAGGTCGATCTCCTTGTTCAATCGCACCACGATCTCCTTTGGCGTGCCGGCCGGAACCAGGAAGCCCCACCAGACGGTGGCCTCGACGCCGGGGAAACCGGCCTCGGTGACGGTCGGGACATCCGGCAACAGCACCAGTCGCTCGCGCGAGCTGACGGCGACGGGACGGAGCTGGTTGGCGCGAATCTGCGGCATGCCCTGCACGGGATCGACGAACATGAAGGAGACGCGGCCGGCTATGATATCGACCATCGCCTGCGCGCCGCCCTTGTACGGCACATGCAGCGCCTGGATGCCGGTCACCTGCTTGAAGATCTCCGCCGCAAGATGGCCCGAGGTGCCGGTGCCGGCGGAGGCAAAGGTGAGCTTGTCCGGCGTCGCCTTGGCCATGTCGACGAGGTCCTTGACCGTCTTGGCCTCGAATTGCGGCTGCACCACCAGGATCAACGGCGAATAGCCGACCAGGGCGACCGGCTCCAGGTCCTTCTCCGCATTGAACGGCAGGCTGTCGAACAATGCTTCATTGGTCGCGAGGTTGTTGGCAGCGATCAAGACGTTGTAGCCGTCGGGATCGGACTTGGCGACGAAGCCGGTCGCGATATTGCCGCTGGCGCCGGGCCGGTTCTCGATCACGATCGGCTGGCCGAGCTGCGGACCGGCCTGCTGCATCACGGTGCGTGCGACGATATCGACCGCGCCGCCCGCCGAGAACGGCACAGCGACATGAATCGGGCGCTCGGGATAACCGGCAGCAAAAGCCATCCTGGGTAGGCCAGGCAATAGCGTAGCGCCGGCAAGCAGCGACAGGACGGTGCGTCGGTTGATCTGGTCGGTCACGGGCGGGCCTCGTTCGATGTTGCTGATGTGACGGCGCCTCCCGTCTCGCGCCAGCGCAGCAGCGCGGCCGCGGTGCCGCCGAGCACCTGCCGGCGATCGTCATCGGTCAGGAACGGAAGTTCGCGCCGCATATGGTCGAGACATTCGAGATAGGAACACGGCAGGCGCGTGAGATCGGATCCCCACATGATGCGATCGGCGCCGAATGCCTCGAAGGTTCGCCGCAGATAGGGCTCCAGGCTGGCGAACGGATAGGCGCTGTCGGTGTAGCAAGGCAGCGAGCTCGCCTTGATCGCGATGTTCGGAAACCGCGCGAGCGACAGCAGCTCATCGAGATCGGCGAAACAGGCTTGATCGCGTAGCGCGCTCTGCCGCGCCATGTGATCGAGGATGACGGTGAGGCCGGGATAGCGCGCGGCCAGGGTCGCAATCTCCTTGAGCAGGCCGGGCGCGAGCGCCATCAGCGGAATACCGAGGCGCTGGCAGTCCGACCAGAACCATTCGATCGTGCCGGGCACGAGCCACCGCGCCCATTGCGGCTTGTAGAAGGTCATGCGGATGCCGAGCATCCCCGGCTGGTCGAGCCAGGTCTGCAGGCGCTCGCGCGCACCGGCTGCATCCGGGTTGAAACGGCCCATCACCGCAAAGCGCTCGGGAAACCGCTGAGCTGCTTCCAGAGCCGTGTCGTTGGAATCGCCGACGGGCGACGGCGGCACGATCACCGCGCGATCGACGCCGGTGCGGTCCATCATCCCAATCAATTCATCCGCGCCGAGCGGCTCGGAGCGATGCGGCCGCGCGCCGGGGACGGCGACGAAGGACGGCTTGCCGATCTGCTCAGCCGGCCACGGCCGATCGGGCCGATGTGCTTCCCAGAGATGAACCTGCGAGTCCGTGATCACGTAATCGTACCCCGCCCCGCTCAGTTGAAGAATTCCGCGGGAATGCGGCTGTACACGCGCCGCGCATTGCCGGCGAAGATCGCGCGCTTCTCGTCCGCGCTCAGCAGCGTCGAACCATCGATGTAGCGACGCGTATCGTCGTAATTGAAGCCGGTCTGGGGATCGATGCCCTTCACCGCACCGACCATCTCTGAAGCAAACAGGATGTTCTCTGCCGGAATCACCTTCGTCAGCAGGTCGATGCCGGGCTGGTGATAGACGCAGGTGTCGAAGAACACGTTCTTGAGCACGCTTTCTGACAATGGCGGCCGCTTCTGGTCCTGTGCGATGCCGCGGTAGCGGCCCCAATGATAGGGAATGGCGCCGCCGCCATGCGGGATGATCAGCTTCAGCGTCGGAAAGTCCTTGAACAGGTCCGACATCAGGAACTGCATGAAGGCGGTGGTGTCGCCATTGATGTAGTGGCTGCCGGTGGTGTGGAAGACCGGATTGGCGGCGGCGCTGACATGGATCATCGCTGGCACGTCGAGCTCGACCATCTTCTCATACAGCGGATACCACCAGCGGTCGGTCAACGGCGGATCCTTCCAGTAGCCGCCGCTCGGGTCCGGGTTGAGGTTACATCCGACGAAGCCGAGTTCCTCGACGCAGCGCGTCAGCTCGGCGATGCAGTTGTTCGGTTCGACGCCAGGCGATTGCGGCAACTGGCAGACGCCGATGAAATTCTTCGGATAGAGCTTTGTCAGCCGGTAGATCAGCTCGTTCGAGACCCGCGACCAGGCCTCGCTGACCGCGGCGTCACCGATGTGATGGCTCATGCCGGAGGCACGCGGCGAGAACAGCGTCACCGACGTGCCGCGTTCGCGCTGCAGCCGAAGTTGCGCGCCTTCGACCGATTGCCGCAACTCGTCGTCGCTGATCTTGAGCGCATCGACCGAAGGCATCTGCGAGCGATCGCCGATCGCAGCGATCTGACGCTTGCGCCAATCGAGCAATGCCTGCGGCTCCGTGGTGTAATGGCCGTGGCAGTCGATGATCGGCCCGCTCGGGGCCTGTGCGCGGCGCAGCCCTTCCGCCGCTTCGATATTGGTCGGAGGCGAAACGGAAAAAGACCTGCGCGAAGCCATCACGGCCTCGAAAGCCAGTGGCCCGCTGCAGCACGAACAGCCGTTCGGGTGGACCGATCCGGAAAAAGCAAACACGGCATACTCCCTTGCGAACGTCGCGTGCGACGTCGCGATCAAGCGTCAATCTTGCAACCGAGCCGGATCAGCGTGGCGTCGACCCAGGAACGATCGAGCTTGCCCTCCTTGATCAACGCGAGCTGTTTGATCTCGGCCTGCTGCTTGGCCTCGGTCGCCTTCAGCACTTCGGCCGTAACATCGAACGGCACGCAGACGATGCCGTCGCCGTCGCCGACAATGAGATCACCAGGCGCGATCACCATGCCGCCAATCGCGATCGGCACGTTGATCTCGCCGGGGCCGTCCTTATAGGGGCCGCGATGGGTGACGCCGGCGGCGTAGACGGGGAACGTGCCGACGTGGAGCGTGTCGTAGTCGCGGATCGCGCCGTAGATCACGATGCCGGCGATCCCACGCCGCTCGGCCTGCGCCGCCATCATCTCGCCGATCAGGGAATTGGTGAGATCGCCGCCGCCGTCGACCACGATCACATCACCGGGCTCGGCGATGTCGATCGCCTTGTGCACCATCAGATTGTCGCCGGGGCGCGTCTTCACCGTGAAGGCCGGGCCGGCGAGCACGCCTTCCTTGTGGATCGGCCGCAGCGCCGCGCCGCCCGCCGTCATCCGCGACATGGAGTCGCTGATATTGGCGACCGGCAGCTCGCGGAATTTCGCGACCGTCTCGGCATCGACCTTGCGCGCGCGCTTGCAAATCTGGAATCCAATCATCGCCCTCGCCTCCCTTGCCACTTCGGTTGTCCGGGCCGCTGAGCACCTGCGAGCGACGCAGGTTTCCCCTCGGCCTGTTCGTGCTTTTCTGCCGTGATAGGCGCCGCCGGCTATTCCGTCCAATATGATATTGACAGCCTGGCTATACGTTTTGACTATAAGAAGATGGATTATCGCCAGCTTCGTTATTTCATCGCGGTGGCGGAAGAGCTCAGCTTCAGCCGTGCCGCCAGACGGCTGAACATCAGCCAGCCGCCGCTCAGCACCCAGATCAAGGTGATCGAGGCCGAAGTGGGAACAATCCTGCTCAGCCGCGATCGGCACAAGGTCGAACTCACCCCGGCCGGCGAGGTGTTGCTCGACAACGCGCGGCGCGCGGTGAAGCTGCTCGAACAGACCGCCGAGGCGGTGCGGCGCGCCGGCCGAGGCGAAGCCGGCACCATCCGGCTCGCTTTCACCAGTTCGGTCCCGATGCGCGAAGCCTTCGCGCGAATGCTGCGCGCATTTCGCAACCGCTATCCGGACGTGCAGATTGAACTACAGCATCTGGGGACGGGCTCGCAATTCGCAGCCCTCGCGGATGACCAGATCGATTTCGGCATCCTGCGGCCGCCCGCCATGCTGCAGCAGAACCGGAACATCAGGCTCGTGCCGCTGTGGCGCGACCGGTCGCGGCTGTTCTTTCCATCGAGCCATCCGTTTGCCGGCTCGGCTGCGCCGGTCGAGATGACCGATTTGGTCGACCAACCGTTTGTCGGGGTCGAGCCCGTAGTCAATTGCGGCATGCACGAACATCTGATGACGCTGTGCGGCGCGGCCGGATTCGCGCCGCGCATCGCGCAGGAAGCGCGCGAGCTCAACACCGTGCTCGGCCTCGTTTCTGCTGGGCTCGGCATTGCCGTGCTGCCGGAGTGCTATACGTGCATGGCCATACCAGGCGTCTCCAGCCGTCCCATCGCGGGTATCGACGCGGAGAGCTGGCTCATGATCGCGATGCGCGATCGTAACATGCCGCCACTTATGCAGCGCTTCGTCGATGTCGCCTGCAATCTCGGGTGCCGATGCACCGCAACTGGTGCCGTCGACGACCGTCAACCCAAGCGAACAGCGCCCCGCCTCGTTGAGTCTCAGCGAGCAAAGACATCGCCCTTTCGCGCACGAGGTCGAGATGTGTGAACAGCGAGACATGATGGCCGCGCAGATCACCCGACAGGGCGCGGGCGAGCAGCCATGACTGATCGTGACCGCCCATGCCACCATGGATGGCGAGGATCGCCGGGCCCTCGCCGCCCATGGCGCATTCGATGGTGCCGCGAGATGTCCGCACCAGGGGCGGTGTCGACCCGGTGAGCGGCGGCGCTTCCAAATCCCGGGTCATTGCGCGTCTCCGCGCGCTATCTCGTTGAGCTGGCGGATGAGGATCGCGGCTTCGGCAGGAGGCTTGCGCTCGATGCGTCGATACTCGCGCCCGTCACGCGTTCGCGAGACGAGACCGTTGCCGCACAGCGAGCGGCGCAGTATCGCGGGATCCTCGAAGACATGTCGTGTGATCAGGAACGCTGTCACTTCCGCTTCGGTAAAACTGCGCCGGGAAGGGAAAGCGGACCATAGTACCCAAAGGCAGAGATTCTGCAGGCTTTGCCTGGCCGGCCAGCGTAGCAGCCTGCCCTCTGCATCGAAATGACGGGTGGCGCGCTTCACGCGCCCGTAGTCGACCGCCTCAGGTTCATCGGCGGCAGGCTTGCCGCTTTGATGCTGGCCGTCGAGCGCTTGGGCACGGAGTTGCTGGTAATTCCGATGCCCCGTCGATCGCGCAAGCATGTTGAGCAGCTCAACATGGCTCGGCGCGGAGGTGCGCCCCATAAGCTGGCCGCGCAGCGATTTTGCAAGCGCGGAGATGTCGACCGCGGCAAACGGAACGGGAATCCTGGACATGACCAATCCTCGTAGTGCCGATCCAGAACGGATTGTCGGAGGTCACCGGCTTGCGACGCGGCACGAGGTTGGTGTCGGTTCGATTCTCGCCTTGCAGGTTTAGCTTCCCTTAGGGGACGGTGACGCCTGGGTGAACTGCAGACCCTGCCAGAGCCATAATACGGCGCCCACCGAAGATCAACAGCGTCAATCGGCCGGCGCGCCGCTCACGCGGCAGTTCGGGTCAAGCTCATGCCAGTTGCTGCGGGCCTAGGCTGCCGAGCCACATGCGGGCCGAGTGGATATTGTGAAAGTCCTTGATCGCAATTTCCCGAGCCAGCTTCGAATGAATGCTTCCGATCGAGACCTTGCCGAAGAATGTCAGCGACACGGCAGTGGCAACGGCCTTGAGACCCGCCGCGCGCGCCCGCGGCAGCCAATTTTCCACGATCCACTTCTGATCTTCCGCGTGGACGATCGGCAGGTCCGAATCATCGCCCAGGATCCTGTCGGCGGCATGCTGCGTGAGCATGCCAAGGATGATCTCATGAACGAAGCGAAGCTGGGCGCTGGTCGCGTATTTCCGCCACACCACTGCAATGCAGGGTATGCTTTCGTCATATGAGAGCGAACAGATCGGGTTGTCGTGCGGACTGTTCAACAAGTGGATCCCATCGATGGATTCGGTTTCGATGATCCGCTTCAGCTCCGCCAGCGCGCCCATTCTGTCCCTCTTCTGTCGGCTGCGTTCCCACGCGAGACAGCGGCATACTAGCGATCTGCCGGGGCATTTGGAACACCGTGCAGAGCGATCATGGTTGCGGCGTGCTGCGGTTCCATCTGCCGCATGTCGGGCACACGCTGCAGGCTTTCGATCATCGCCCGTGCGATCTCGCGCTCGCCCATGATGACGGTATCGGCGCCCAGTCGCGTGAGATGATCGACCTCGGCATCCGAATGGGCGCGGGCGATGATCCGGATTTGTGGATTGGCGACGCGCGCCTGCTGAACGATCTGTCCGGCTTCGAACGCTTCGGGAATCGCGACCACGAGATATCGGGCGGCGGACGGATTGGCGGCGGCGAGCACGTCGGCGCGGACCGCATTGCCCATGATCGCCTCGATATTGTTCTGCTTGAGCCCGGCGACGACCGCATCGGCATCTTCGATGACGAGGAACGGCTGGCCCGCCTCCTTCATGGCGCTGCCGACGATGTTCCCGACCCTGCCGTAGCCGACCAGGATCGCGTGATCGGTCAGGCTCGTGACCGGGATCGGTTCGCGGGCGGCAGGAGCGGCTGTCTCCCCCGATGACCGATCCCGATCATGGCGCGCTATCAGCCAATCCACGCCTGCGAAGATCAGCGGATTGAGCATGATCGAGAGGATCGCTCCGGCCAGGATCAGGTCGCGACCTTCCTTGGGAAGCAGATTCGTTACAACGCCGATCTCCGCCAGAATGAACGAGAACTCACCGATCTGGGCAAGACTGGCCGAGATCGTCAACGCCGTAGAGACCGGGTGCCGGAACGCCAGCACGATCAGGAAGGCTGCTACCGACTTGCCGATTGTGATGATGAAGAGCGTGGCGATCAGCGGCCACGGCTCGCGGATCACGCTCATCGGATCGAACAGCATGCCGACGGAAACGAAGAACAGCACCGCAAAAGCGTCCCGCAGCGGCAGCGACTCCTGCGCGGCGCGCTGGCTGAGCGGGGATTCCGTCAGCATCATCCCGGCGAAGAAGGCGCCGAGCGCGAGCGAAACGTCGAACAGCTTGGTCGCACCGAATGCAACGCCGAGCGCGATCGCCAGCACGGCGAGCCGGAACAGCTCGCGGGAGCCGGTGTGCGCAACATAGTGGAGGATCCAGGGGATGAGCCTGCGCCCCACCACCAGCATCAGGGCGATGAACAGGCCGACCTTGGCGACTGTGAGCAACAATGTGCCCGTGAGTCCAAGACCAAGGCGCGCCGCGAGCGGACCGGCGGTCTGCGCATCGCCGTTGCCGCCGAGCACGCTCGCAAGCGCGGGCAGCAGCACGAGCGCGAGCACCATCGCCAGATCTTCGACAATCAGCCAGCCGACGGCGATCTTGCCCCGATCGGTATCCATCAACCGCCGCTCCTGCATCGCGCGAAGCAGCACGACGGTGCTGGCGACCGACAATGCCAGCCCGAACACGAGGCCCGCTCCAACTGACCATTCCATGGCCAGGGCGAGTCCGAGCCCCATCAGCGTCGCGACGGCGATCTGGACGACGGCACCGGGCAGCGCGATGGCGCGGACAGACAGGAGATCGTTGAGAGAGAAGTGCAGGCCCACCCCGAACATCAGCAGGATGATGCCTAGTTCCGCCAGCTCCGTTGCCAGCGACTGGTCCGCCACGAAGCCGGGCGTAAAGGGGCCGGCCGCAACTCCCGCGAGCAGATAGCCAACCAATGGTGGAAGTCGGAACCGCTGGGCGAGGGCACCGAACACAAAAGCGAGCCCAAGCCCTGCGACAATGGTCGCGATAAGTGGCGTATCATGCAGCATTTTCGGCTTTTCGCACAATCTGCCGCCGATGTCTCGCGAACCATTTGTGGCGGCGTGTCGCACTCGCTGCTTGCGCTGATTGGCCCCTAGCCGGGTGGAGCGCAGCGCAACCCGGAACCTCTGCATCAACGTTTACGAGCGGTCCCGGGTTACGCTGACGCTCCACCCGGGCTACATACCACCACGATGAAAACAGACACGCAGTCCCTCAGGATCGAAGTCGAACATGCCGGCGCGGTCTCGGCGCTGCTGCTTCGTCCGCCGCAGGCGCGCGCCACTTACGTGTTTGCCCACGGTGCCGGTGCCGGCATAACGCATGCCTCGATGGAGGCGATTGCCGCAGGCCTTGCCGCGCGCGGCATCGCGACGTTGCGTTACCAGTTCCCCTACATGGAGAAAGGCAGCAAGCGCCCCGATCCGCCCGCGATTGCGCATGCCACCGTGCGCGCCGCGGTGGCGAAAGCTGCAGAGCGGTGCGCCGGGCTGCCGATCTTTGCCGGCGGTAAATCCTTCGGCGGACGGATGACCTCGCAGGCTCAGGCAATCAAGCCGCTTGCCGGCGTGCGCGGCCTGGTGTTTCTCGCCTTCCCGCTGCATATAGCCGGAAAGCCATCCACCGAGCGGGCAAAGCATCTCGCGGATATCAAAATCCCGATGCTGTTCCTGCAGGGCACGCGCGATGCGTTGGCGGAATTGAAGCTGCTCGAGCCGGCGGTCAAGGAGCTCGGATCATTGGCGACGCTGCATCTGGTGAAGGAAGCCGATCATTCCTTCCATGTGCTGGTCCGTTCAGGCCGCAACGACCGCGAGGTGATGGACGAGGTGCTCGATGCATTCGCAGCGTGGGTGGATTCGGTCCTTTGAAGGCGCCTTCCGTTAAGTGAGCGCTCCCCTCACGCCTCTCCCAGATCGATCTGCGTCAATATCCCCTGCCGCAGCGCCAGCCGTACCAGCTCGATATCCGAGCCGACGCCGAGCTTGTCCTTGATGAGGGAGTGCAGGTTCGCCACCGTCTTGGGACTGATGTGAAGCGCCTCGGCGATTTCCTCGGTCGTCCTCTCGGCCAGCAGCATGCGCAGCACTTCGAATTCGCGCGCGGAGAGAACATCCGCGGCAGCGGCTTCGCCGGTGAGCCGGCTGAGCGCCAGTTCATGATCGATATCAGGACTGATCGCGATCTTTCCGGCCAGAACATCCATCACGGCGTGCACCAGCGTCTCGGGCGGGCTTGTCTTGGTGACATAGCCGCTGGCGCCGGCACGGATTGCCTGCACCGCAAAGGCCGCGTTCTGGTGCATCGTGAACACGAGGATCCTGGCGCGCTTGTCCCATTGCCGGATGCGCCTGATCGCCTCGATGCCGCCGATGCCGGGCATGCTCAGATCCATGATAACAAGGTCGGGCTCGGTGGCTTTGAACAGCCGATAGGCCTCGGCGCCATCGGAAGCTTCGGCAACGACGCGCAATCCCGGCTGCTTCTGCAGCACCGAGCGATAGCCCTCGCGAACGACGGCGTGATCGTCGACCAGCATGATGGCGTGGCCGCCGCCATTCATGCCGCACGCTCCAGGGTGGCGCCATGCTGTCTGGACGGCGCGACGGGAATAACGACGCGCAAGGTAGAGCCGCCGTTTTGCCCGGCTTCAAACCTCAGCCGCCCTCCGAGGGCGGCGACGCGCTCGCGCATCCCGAGCAAACCCATTCCGGATTTCACGGCGGGATCGCCGAGCCGGCCATCATCCTCGATGTCGAGCTCGATTGTAGCGCCCTCATTCGAGGGAGCCTCCGCCTCACGCATGCTCAGTCGTAGCATGAC
Organism: Bradyrhizobium sp. LeoB3; assembly: GCF_055456055.1. Taxonomy (NCBI): domain Bacteria; kingdom Pseudomonadati; phylum Pseudomonadota; class Alphaproteobacteria; order Hyphomicrobiales; family Nitrobacteraceae; genus Bradyrhizobium; species Bradyrhizobium sp. LeoB3. The sequence continues at coordinate 20,375 of NZ_JBVBEF010000058.1, read as the reverse complement.
CCGCGTCGCGCCCGCATGCTTGGCCGCGTTGGTGAGCGCTTCCTGCACGATGCGGTAGAGATTGGCGCTGACCGCCGCAGGCGTATTCTCCAACCGACCGAAAAAAATGATTTCGAAGCGGGGCTGTCCCCGGCTGCGCCCGTTCCAGCCGGCGACCAGACCTTCCAGGCTTGCCGCCAGTCCAAGTTCCTCGACGTCGGGCGGACGCAATCTGAACAGCGCGCCGCGCAGGGTCTCCATCATGTCGGTCGCAATCCGCGCAATGCCGTCGCATTCGGCGAGCATGGCGGGACAATCCTGTCCCGCGGTATGGCGGGCCGATGCCGCCAGCGCGCGAATCGCGGCGAGCGACTGCCCGAATTCATCATGCAGCTCCCGCGCAAGATGTCGGCGCTCCTCGTCCTGCAGCGCGATCAGCCTGCGGGTCAATTCGCTGCGCTCCGACAGCGCCGTGCCGAGGCTCTCCGCGAGGTGATTGAACACGTCGCGGATGGTCGAAAGCTCGGCAAGATCGAACGGCGGCAGGCGCGCGGTGAGGTCGCCTGCGGCGATCCGCTCAAGACCGCTCCGGATCAACCGTGTCGGACGCAGCGCGCGTGCAAGGGCCGCATAGACCAGCGCGCACAATAACGGCAGCGCGAGCGCGAGCACGGTCATCAGACGGCCCGCTTCGTGCCAGGCCCCGGCCGTGAGCACGGCCGGATCAACCCAGACGACGGCTTCGCCGATGATGGCGCCGCGAGACATCACGGGCCGCGTGGCCTCTCGGCCGGGATCGAACAGGCTGCGATAGAACGCCGCGAATATTTGTGGCGGAGCGCTGTCCTCGTTCGGCGCGCCGCCGCAGAAGCGCTGCCGGATATCGCCATCGCTGGCGCGAAACGCAAGACAGAGACCGGGCGTTATGGCCGCCGTCGCGACATTGTCGAGGTCGGGAAATTCGGGCCGCGGATTGTTCACCCACTGGATCTTGTTTTGCTGCAGCTCCAGCGTCTTTGCCGCGACGTCGGCGATCGCATTGGTCCTGGCGCGCACGGACCTATCGGCGTCGATGAGGAAATAGGCCGAGATGGCCGCAAAGCAGAGGGCAGATACGGCTGCAACGCGCAGCATCAACCGTACCTTCAGATCGCTCCTGTGGTCCCACATCTTGCGGATCCCCCTCGCGCGGACAACTTTGGACTCCCGCTCTACGAGCGGGACCCATACATTTAACGGCAGAATGCAAGCGGCGGAAAGCAATGCTCGCAACCCGAGAATGACGTCGTGAAGTTTTCCCGGCTGCCGTCGGGAGGGCTCAGCTTCAGCGGTGGGCCTGGTCGGCATAGCCTGGACGCCGCCATGATCACCGAAAGGTCCGCCGATGCGCCGATCCCGTCTTGGTTTGCTCACCGTTGCCGTGCTTGGGCTCTTGCTGGGCTTCGGTTCCGCCAATGCCGATACCGGAGCGCCCGCAGCCCGGTCTCTGGGTGTCACGATTGAAGACTTCGGCTATCTCGACACCTCGGGCGAGCCTATCGATCAGACCGCCGCCCATCAAAAGCGCCTGCAGGCGTTCATGGCCGCGCTGAGACGCGACGTCGAGGCGGACGGACACTACCGCCTCGTTCCGCCCTCGACGGACGATCGGGCGACGTCCGCCGAGCGCATGCAAGCCGCCGCGCAAGGCGGCGCCAACGTCCTGATCACAGGCGCGGTGCAGAAGATGAGCACCCTGGTCCAGTTCGCAAGCGCGGCGGTCATCGACGTCGGCACCAACCGTATCCTGTTCGAAAGGCGCTACACGTTTCGGGGCGACAATGACGAGGCGTGGGATCGCGCCGAGACCTTCCTGTCCCGCGACATTCGTGCGGCACTTGCGGCGCAGCTAGCAGCTTCTGCGGCAATTGCGTCTGCGCCTATCGCGCTTGCGGTGTTCGACTTCGAGCTGGAAGATACCACTGCCGCCGCTCAGGCAAGCGGTGTCGCGGCTTCGGATGCGGCACAATTGGCCGATGCCACCAATGGCGTTCGCGAACTGCTCGCGCAATCGGGCCGTTACCGGGTGATCGAGACCAGCGGCACGAACGCGGAAGCGGTCAAGACGCATACGCTGCGCGACTGCGGCGGCTGCGAAGCCGGCATCGCCCTGAAACTCGGCGCGGATCAATCGCTGATCGGCGTGGTGCGGCGGGTCAGCCGCACCGAATACACGATCGGATTTCAAGTCCGCGACATCAGAACCGGCGCCGTCGTTTCGCGGGCCGACAGCGGGCTTCGCATGGGCGCCGACTATTCGTGGCGGCGGGGCGCCGTGCGCCTGGTCAAGGATCACCTGCTCGAGAGGCAGGCTCAGCAGTAAGCGGCTGCACACGACCCGCCACCTCGGAGCGCCGGCCGGCGGCGGCCCGAACAACCGCGTTGGCAACAGCAGTGATGTCAGAGCATGTTGCCGATGATCTTCGTCATCTCGGCCGCCGAATACGCCCGCAGTGTCTCGCTGCGAACATTGCCAAGGGCGCCGAGGCTGAGACTGAGCGACATGGCGGACGACTCATCCGGCGCCTCGAGGAAGGTCACGACGTCATATCGCCCCTGGGTCCAGCAGATCTCCTTCACCGTCACGCCGAACGTCTTCGCCATTTCCTTGAAAGCTTCCGCTCGCTTCGGAGAGTCCTTGGCGTTGCGGATTCCCTGATCGGTGAACTTCGCCAACACGACATAAGTTACCATGGCCGTCCTCCCTAGGTTAGGACCCTGTGCAACTTGGCATGAGGAAGTCGCGCTGAGCATGCCACAGCGGCCCGCAAGCGGCCACAGGCTCCTTGAGGAAGGTCATGGGACGTGACCAATTTTGCCAGGCGGCTTCAATTTGGCTACGATGACGCCATGGCACCGACAAGAATCCTGATCGTCAATCCCAACACCACCGTCACGATGACCGAGACCATCGCCGCCGCGGCGCGCGCGGTGGCATCTCCCGGCACTGAGATTGCTGCCGTGACCTCGGCGATCGGGCCGGTCTCGATCGAAGGATATTACGACGAGGCCTTCGCGGTCCCCGGCCTGATCCAGGCGCTACTCGGCGCGCAGGACGCCGATGCCGGCATCATCGCCTGCTTCGACGACACCGGATTGGATGCGGCGCGATCGGCGGCGCCATTCCCGGTGGTCGGCATTTGCGAGGCGGCGCTGGTCACCGCCGGCCAACTCGCAAAGCGCATCGCGATCGTCACCACGCTGCCGCGCTCGGTCGTGCCGCTGCAAGAGCTGGTGCGTCGCTATGGATTTGCCGAACGGGTCTCGGTGACAGCATGCAACGTCGCGGTGCTCGATCTGGAAAAACCGGGCTCGGGCGCGGAGGAAAAGCTTCGCGCCGAGATCGAGCAGGCGCTGGACCGCGGCGCGGAGGCGATCGTGCTGGGCTGCGCCGGCATGGCCGACCTTGCGGCCGCACTGTCGCAGAAATTCGGCGTCCCCGTCATCGATGGCGTCGCCGCCGCGGTGAAGCAGGCCGAGGCCCTGGTCGGCCTCAGGCTCACGACCTCGCGCCGCGGCGCCTACGCGCTTCCAGCCGCGAAGGGCTACATGGGCTTGCTCAAGGAATTTGCGCCTAAGGCGACATGATTCGTCATTGCGAGCGCAGCGAAGCGATCCATGCCGCCACTTGCGGAGACGTGGATTGCTTCGTCGCTTCGCTGCTCGCAATGACGGTGGAAAGGCTCACGCTGCTGGCGGCGCGCCGTAGATGCGGTCGCGCAAGCGGCGCATCCCGGCGAGCCAGCGGTCACGATTGGACGCTTTTCGCTGTATGTACTCCTGCACCTGCGGATGCGAGAGGATCAGGAAGCGTTCTTCCGCCATCGCCTCGATCACGATGCGCGCGACTTCGGCCGGCTGCATGACGCCATCGACCCGCGCCGCGCTCGGGCCCGGCGTGGTCATGCCTGTCTGCACCGATTGCGGGCACAGCACGGAGACGCGGATGCCGCGGTCGCCATACTGGATGGCAAGATGCTCGGCGAGCGCGACCGCGGCGTTCTTGGTCACGCCATACGGCATCGAGTTCAGCGACGCCAAGAGACCCGCGGCGGACGCTGTGTTGAGCAGATAGCCGGAGCCGCGCGCGAGCATGCCGGGCACCAGCGCCCGCGCCGCGAACACGTGGCTCATCACATGCACGCGCCAGCTCACATCCCAGTCGGCGTCGGAGGCGGTCTCCTGTCCCTTGCGCGACAGCCCGGCATTGGAGAAGAAGATGTCGACCGGGCCATATTTGGCTTCCGCCGCCGCGACTAGCGCCTTGATGTCCTCTTCCAGCCCGACATCGGCGGTCACCGCCAGCCCGTCGATATCGCCGGCGACGCTCGCGAGCCGCTCGCGCGTGGTCTTGAGATCGGCGACGACAACGCCGCGGGCCCCAGCCTCGGCATAGGCCCGCGCCACGGCCTCGCCGATACCGCCAGCCGCTCCGGTCACGACGCAAACCTTGTCTTTCACATGCACGACGGAGCACTCCCTTTTCGGTTTGACTCCATCTTTTCGCCGCCCGGTGGCGCTGGCAACCGGTTTCTGAACGGCGCCTCTAGGCCCGATTCGGACGCAATCAGGACCGCGGAACCGCTCGCCCGTGGCTTGACTCGGGCTGGAAACTCGATTTCATATATGCAAATAAGAAGTCATATATGAAATGAGGAAACCATGGCCGTCCTGCCCGAAGCTGCCATCAACCACTACCGCGAGCACGGCTACTACGCGCCGATCAGGGTCATGTCGGCGGGCGAGGTCGAAGGCATTCGCGCGAAACTGGAGGCGCACGAGGCCGCGTACGGCCTGCTCAAGGGATCGATGCGCCACAAGAGCCATCTGCTGTTCACTTGGCTTGATGGCCTGATCCGCCATCCGGCCATTCTCGATGCAGTCGAAAGCGTGATCGGCCCTGACATCCTCTGCTGGAGTTCCACCTTCTTCATCAAGGAGGCCCGCGATCCCGGCTTCGTCTCCTGGCATCAGGACTCGACCTATTGGGGACTCGATCCGGCCGATATCGTCACCGCGTGGGTCGCGTCCGAAAGCACCGCCGAGAATGGCGCCATGCGCGTCATTCCCGATACCCAGACGCTGGAGCAGGTCGCCCACCGCGACACCTTTGCGACCGACAACCTGCTGACGCGCGGGCAGGAGATCGCGGTCGACGTCGATGAGAGCAAGGCGGTGATGCTGCAGCTTCAGCCCGGCGAGATGTCGCTGCATCACGTCCGCCTGATCCATGGCAGCGACCCGAACCCATCGGGCAAGCGCCGGATCGGCTTTGCCATCCGCTATCTGCCGACCCATGTGCGGCAGGTGGTGGGAACGAACGACAGCGCCACGCTGGTGCGTGGCGTCGACCGCTACAGCAACTTCGCGCCGGAATATGCTCCGGAGAGCGACCTGTCCGAGGCCGCGATAGCCTTCCACGCCCACGTCATGGGCGACCAGCAGAAGGTCTTGATGCGGAACACGCAAGCAAGCGCCATGCGATGAGCATGCCGCCGATGGAGAGCAAGCCCAGATGACCGACCTGATTACCGATCCCAACGATCCCCGGCGCCGCATGTTCGGCGATTACCGGTTGAAGCCGAACAGCGGGGTCAATCCACCCTACTCGCCGGCCTATCCCGTGGAGTGGGGCTGCACGTTGCGGACGGTCGAGATCATGACGCGCGTCGCGCCGGGCAAGGTGGCGAGCCTGCTTGCGGATACCCCGTTCGAGATCGCGAGCGACCGCGTCGCCTTCCGTTTCATGGTGTCGCCGGGCCATTCGCTGGCGGTGCATGCCGGCCAAATGTTCGATCTGATGATCACGGTTCCCGTGCGCTACAAGGGCCTGTTCACCGAGACGCATATCTTCATGTATTGCAGCGACCCGATGGGGATCTGCGCCGGCCGTGAGGTCTTCGGCTACACCAAGAAGGATGCGCACTACACCTTCAATGAGCAGCCGGACGGCTCGATCAACGGATCGGTCAGGCGGCGCGGCATTGCGCTGGCGGACTTTTCCTTCACGCCCGATCCGAAGGCGCCGGTCGTCCGCATCGTCGACGGCAACGAGCTGCCCGCCGGCGAAATCCATGTCCGCCGCCTGCCGCATCCGGAGCGCCTGGAGACGGCCTATGCCGACATCGCTTATCGCCGCACGCCGCTGAAATATTCCGCGCCGCTGCCCGGCCGCGCCTCGATGACGCTGCACGCGAGCGAATACGACCCGATCGCGGATCTCAAGCCGGAAATCCTGGGCGCGCAATTCATGGTGTCCGAGGTCTATGGCGGCGGTTTCGAGGTCGAAGACCGGCGGCTGATCGAGCGCCTGATTCCGTAAACGACAACATCGACCCGCGCGCCAAGCACGCGCGGGCGCAACCATCCGTGCGAGAGCGCGGACCATACAAGGGAGGGTTTTGGATATGATAAAGTCTATTTCGTTGAACCGCCGCCGGCTGATGGCCGGCCTTGGCGGCATGGCATTGGGCCTTGCCAGCTTCGGCGTAGAGGCACAGGAGCCCGGGCCGCTTCGGCTCGGCGTGCTTACGGATATGTCGAGCCTCTATGCCGATGTCACCGGACCCGGATCGCTGCTGGCGGCGAAGATGGCGGTGGAGGATTTTCAGGCCTCGCCGCACAAGATGACCAGGCCGATCGAAGTCATTAGCGGCGACCACATGAACAAGGCCGATCTCGCCGCCAACATCGCGCGCGAATGGATCGACCGCAACAAGGCCGACGCCATCATCGACGCGCCGAATTCCTCGGTGGCGCTCGCGGTGCGCAACGTCGTGCAGCAGAACAACAAGACGCTCCTGGTGTCGGGCGCGTCCTCGTCCGATCTCACCGGCAAATCATGCTCGCCAAATCTTGTGCACTGGACCTACGACACCTACGCGCTGTCGTCCGGCGCCGCGCGGGCGGTCGTTGGCAGCGGTGGCAAGACCTGGTTCACGCTGACCGCCGATTACGCGTTCGGGCACGCGATGGAGGCGGACATCAAGAACGTCGTGCAGAAACTCGGCGGCAATGTCGTCGGCGGCGTGCGCACGCCGATCAACAGCCAGGATTTCTCCTCCTTCCTCTTGCAGGCGCAGAGCTCGAAGGCAGAGGTCATCGCCCTGATCAATGCCGGCGGCGACACCATCAATTCGATCAAGCAATCGGTCGAGTTCGGCATCCCGCAGGGCGGCCAGCGCGTGGTCGCGACCGTGCTCTATCTCAGTGACGTGCATTCGCTGGGGCTGAAGACGGCGCAGGGCCTGCAGTTCACCGAATCCTTCTACTGGGATCTCAACGACGATACCCGCGCCTGGGCCAAGCGCTTCGCGCCGCGCAACGGCGACCGCTATCCGACCGCGCTGCAGGCCGGTGTCTATGCCGCCACGCTGCACTACCTCAAGGCCGTCGACGCGCTTGGTGCGTCCAGCGACGGCAAGGCAGTTGTGCAGGAGATGAAGAAGCTGCCGACGGACGATCCCCTGTTCGGCAAGGGCAGCGTTCGCGCCGATGGCCGCAAGCTGCACAACATGTATCTGTTCGAGGTCAAGAAGCCGGAAGAGTCCAAATATCCCTGGGACTATTACAAGCTGATCAAGACCATTCCGCCGAGCGAAGCGTGGCGGCCGCTGGAGGAAGGCGGCTGTGACTTCCTGAAATCATGAAGGGCGACGTAGCGCTCGTCACCGGTGGTGGTGGCGACATCGGGCGGGCGATCGCGGTCGCGCTGGCCCGAACCGCCCCGGCCGTCGCGATCGTCGATATCGATGAGGCGGCGGCCGCAGCGACGGCGCGCCTGGTTGAAGCGGCCGGCGCCAAGGCGCTGGCCGTCCGCGCCAACGTCTCCAGCGCGCCGGAGACGTTGGCGTTTATCGAAACGATCGAGCAGAAGCTGGGTCCGATCGGCATCTTCGCCAACAATGCCGGGATCGAGGGCGTGGTCGCACCGCTGCACGAATACCCTGACGATACGTTCGACCGGCTGATGCAGGTCAATGTCAAGGGCGTCTTCCTCGGTCTCAAATACGTGCTGGCGAGGATGAGGCCGCGCGGCCGGGGCGCGATCGTCAACACCGCATCGACCTCGGCGATCCGTGGCCGTGCGGGGCTCGCCGGCTATGTGGCGTCCAAGCATGCGGTGCTCGGCCTGACCCGCACCGCGGCGCTGGAAGTGACGGGAACGAAGATCAGGGTCAACGCGATCCTGCCGGGGCCGATCGAGTCGCGGATGATCCAGGAGCTCGAGGACCAGGCGCGCGAGCGGTCCGTCACGCCACGCCGCAGCGGTGGTGCGCCGTACGGGAAGCCGGAGAATATCGCCGATGTCGTCGCGTTTCTTGCCTCCGACGCCGCCGCGCATGTCAACGGCGCCGCCTGGGTCGTCGATGGCGGCATGACGGTAGGTTAGAGACGCTCCCTTCACCTCTCCCGCTTGCGGGAGAGGTCGGATCGCATCGTCAGATGCGATCCGGGTGAGGGCTCTGTCCACACGAAGAGTCTCGCCTCGCGGAGACACCCCCACCCCGGCCCTCCCCCGCAAACGGGAGAGGGAGCACACCTCCACCGTGCCTGCCACTCGACTTCTAAGGCACGCCGCCGATCTTCTCCGAGATGATCTTCGCAGCAGCGCGCAGCTCGGTGGCGATGGTGGCGGCTTCGCCGGCGGAGATGCGGCCCTCTCGCACCAGCGGCACGGTCAATGCGGCGACCGCACGGCCGGAGGCTTCGACGATCGGGCAGCTATAGGCGAGGATACGCGTATAGCCGTCGTCGTTGGAGAAGTTGCCGCCTTCCTCCGAGATTCGGTCGAGCGCCGCGAGCGCCTTCTTGCCGCTGATGCGATCATTGGCGGCGATGACTTCCGCAAGCTCCTCGCGCCGGCCTTCGAGCTGGAACGCCGCCAGCACCTTCGCCGACGCGTATTGCTGGGTCAGCGGAAACACGGCGCCGACCTTGACCGACCAACCCATCAGCCATTCCGGCTCGATCCGCGCGATCACCATGAACTGCTCGCCGTGCAGCACGGTGAGATGGCAGGACAACCGCACCCGGCCGGCAAGCTGCTCCATCACGGGCAGCGCGGCCTTCAATAGCCGTTCCGCCGGCGGGAATTGCGAGGCGATCCGGAACAGTTTCAGCGTCAGCGTGTATTCACCCGTCGCCGGATCGCGCGTGACATAGCCGCGGCGCTCCAGCGCCACCAGCATGCGGAAGATCTCGCCGACGGAGCGGCCGACCCGCTCGGCCAACTGCTTCTGGCTGAGACCGCGCGCCTCAGCCGACAGCGCTTCCAGGAGATCCAGCCCCTTTTCAAGGGCGGGAGCGCCCGGTTGCACATTCTTCGTCTTCTTCATCCGTGAAGCCTTGGGACATGCCAGCACATCATCTCCCTGCCGAGGCGGCAGGGAACGAAGCCTGGATGTACCTGATCACCCGCGCGACGAAAAGTTATCTGCGCGGCTGGTCCACGTGGGCCACCTCCACGCCTGTGAATTGCCTTAACGATTCGCGGCGATTGGCTTCCGCTCTGCGCCCCTTACGACCCGGCCGGTCGAAAACAGGCAACCATAGTCCGCGACATCGCTGTCGATGCCGTTCGACCTCATGAGGTGCCACACCATGCTCTGATTGCTCGTGAGCACGGGGACTCCTGAGACTCTCTCGAGCTCGGCAATCGCCGGCGCCGACTTGATTGCTGTGCAACTGATCAGGCAGGCATCCGCGCGCGGATCGATCGCCCCCTTGGCCCAGTCGAGGATCGCCTCGGGGCTGAGGCCCGCCATTTCCGAATTGGTGTTGATCCCGAGATTAGCACCGCCCGCGACCTGGAAACCGCTGGCTTCCAGGAACGCGATCTCGCGCGCGTGCACCTCATCGATATAGGGCGTCAGCAGCGAGACCCGCCTCGCGTTCAGGCGCGTCAATCCCGCCAGGATCGCATCCGCCGTGGTGAAGCAGCGGATGCCGGAGGCCGACTGGATGCGCTCACGGATTCCGCCGGCGAGCTCCGGCGCGAAGGTCGAGACCGCCGTACAATGGAATACGATGACATCGACCTCGGCGTCCGCCAGCAGCTCAGAGGCGGCCTCGAGCCGATCGAGCATGCGCATCAGCTCCGGCTTCGAGCTGCCGCGCAACGCCAGCCGTGTCACCAGCATGGAGACTTGCCGCGGCAGCATGGCGCGGATCTCCGGCTCGGCCACCGAATTCCCGGATGGAATGAGCAGCCCGGCGCGAAGCCGGCTGCCGTAGTCGATATCAGATAAGGTCGACATGGTCGTGGCCGTCAGGCCGCCGCGACGTCGTGCTGCGCGGCGTGCAGATAGCTGCGGTTGATGTAGTCGGCGGCTTGCGACTTGACGCGGTTGGGCACCGCGCGGATCAAGGAGCTGATCTCGATCAGCGCCTGCACCGCGGCGTCGTTCGCATCCCCATCGCGGGGGAAAATCTCATCCCTGGTGTATTCGTCCCAGGCGCGCTCGGCATAGCGCTGCGCGATCCCGGTTTCGGCGATCGCGATCGGGCTGACGCCGGCACGGTTGGCAAAGAACCACTCATGCGCCCGCACGAAGGCCCGCATGAAGCGGTGCATCGTGTCCGTATTCGCCTTTGCCCAGCGGCTGTCGACGTTCAGCGAGGTGAACTGGAAATACGGCACCTCCTGCCGCGGCTCGCACAGGCTGGGATAGCCCTGGTCGATCGCCATGTAATTCAGCGGCGCGCCCTGCAGGCCGGCATCGATCTCGCCGGACTGCAGCATCTGCCAGCGCGTCAGGATCGGGCCGACCGCACGGATCTTGTAATCGCGCGGGTATTCGAGGCCGCGTGCGGCGAGCAGCTTCATGACCAGCGACGAGCTGCCCGCCTCGATCGAGGAGACGCCGACGGTCTTGCCGCGCAGATCCTCCGCCGTCCTGATGTTCTTGCCGGTGATGAAGGAGAACGGCAGCCGGTTGACATTGCCGCCGACGATTTCGAGGAAGCCGCCGGCCTCGCTGTCGAGGATCACGTGCTCGGTGATCCCGTAGCCGAGCTCGGCGCGGCCATCACGAATGCGATTCGTCACCTCGTCGACGCCCTCATAAAGCTCGATCGCGACATCGAGCCCTTCATCTGCGAACATGCCGCGGTGCTTGGCGATCCAGACCGGCATGTTGAAGTAGTTCCGCGAGACCGCGGTGAATGTCAGCTTCTTCATGATTTGCTCCCTTAGACGACCGAAGCCGCGCGGTCCTGCAGTCTCGCTTCCGACGCGGCTGAAAGCCGGATCGGCGTCCGCGCCCCCGGGGTGATCACCACGGCACCGCCGAGCAGCAGCACGCCCGCAATCAGGAACGCGCCGGAATAACCGCCGGTGGTCGCGACCACATAGCCAGTGACGATCGGCGCGGCCGTGCCGAACAGATTGCCGCCCATGATCAAGAGACTGGTGGCCGCGCCGTTGTAGCGGCCGTCAGTCATCAGGTCGGCGGTGAGCGCAATGTTCATCGCCATTGCGGTGGCCACGCAGGCAAGCGAAATGCTGATCAGCATCGTAATGACCCAGATCGAATCGACCAGCGGAGCAGCGAGGATCACTGACGACAGCAGCAGCATCGCCGCGATCAGCTTGCGCCGGTCGGCATTCCCTCGACCTGATTTCTTCAAGAGGCTGTCGCTGAACCAGCCGAGGCCAAGGCCGAGGATCGCGGCCACGCCATAGGGAATGGCGGAGAACAGGCTCGACTTGAGCACATCCATGCCACGCGTGGCGGCGAGATAGCTCGGCAGCCAGGTCATGAAGAGATAGAGCGTATAGCCGGCGCAGCCTTGCGTGAGCGCCAGCGCCCACATCGAGGGGCTGCTCAGAAGTCCTTTCAGCGCGGCCGACTGATTTAACTCGCCGGCTCCCCGTGCGGCGATGGCGCCTCGGTTCTTCAGGATGAAATCGCGCTCTTGTGCGCTGAGCCACGACGCACGTTCCGGCTGGCGATACAGCGCGAACCAGAGCAGCGCGAGCACGACGCCGGCAGCGCCGGTGATGTAGAACGACTCGCGCCAGCCGAACGCGACGATCAGCGAGCCTACCACGACCGAGCCGACGCAAAGCCCGGCATGCGCGCCGCAATTGAGGAATGCCGAGGCGATGCCACGCTCGCCCTCGGGCGCCCATTCGCGGATGATCTTGCCGCCGGCGGGATAGCTTGCGGATTCGCCGACGCCGAGCACCAGGCGCGAGGCGAACAGCGAGGAGTAGGTCGTCGCAAGGCCGGTCCAGATGCCGGCCAGCGACCACAATCCGAGCGTCGTATAGGTGACGGCGCGGCCACCATACCGATCGGCGAGCAAGCCCATCGGGATCAGGCAGATCAGATAGGTCCAGAGAAAGGCGGAGAAGATGTAGCCCATGTCGATCGGCGTCAGACCGTAGGTCTCCGAGATCGACTTGGCCGCGACCGAGAGATTAACCCGGTCGAGATAGTTGATGAACATCAGCACGAACAGGCCAATGTAGACAAGATATCGCTTCTGAAGGGCCACCTGCGTTTCTCCCGCCGTCTCTTGTTTTGTTGTCGGCCCACGATGTCACAAACCGGTCGGATAAATAAAACTCATAATTTTCATGTTGAATATGAGTTGAATTCATACAGAAGGCGCCCAGGATGGACGCTGCGCCCCCTCTCCCGCAAGCGGGAGAGATGAAGGCGTGCCGCGCTAGAACTGCTTTGCGATCAGCGCGCGGAACCAGGTCTGGCCGGGATCGAGCGCGAAGCGCGGATGCCATTCGAGGTCGATCGCGAAGGTGACGTCATCAAGCGGAAAGCGGACCGCGACGCAGGGCAGCGGCGTCTCCCGGTCGCGTGCCCATCGCGCCGGTATGGCGGCGACGAGATCGCTGTTGGCCACGATATGGCGCGCATCCCGCCAGCTCGGCACATTGAACACGATCTGGCGATAGAGCCCGCGGATGCGCAGCGCATCATCGATCACATTGGTGCCGATGGTGCCGGTGACCTTGACATGCGAGAGCGAGGCGTAGAACGGCAGCGTCATCTTGCTGCGACGCGCCGGATTGGTCTTCCGCATCAGCACCACGAAGCGTTCGTCGAGCACGCGCAGCCGCTCGCGCCGGCCTTCCGGATTTCCCGACGAGGCAAGCCGGACGTGAATTTCGTCGCCGACGATCTCGTCCTCGCGCGCATCGCCGGTGAAATGCGCCGCATTGATGTGGATGCCGGGCGCCTCCTTGCGCAGGATCGGACACAAGCGCTGCAGCAGGTGGCCCGATACATATTCGGAGATCCGCAGCGTGAAGGTTCGCTCCGCGGTCGCGGGATCGAAGCTTGCGGATTTGTCGATAGTCCGCTCGATCTGCTCCAGCGCCGCATGCGTCGCATTGGCGAGTTCGAGCGCGCGCAGCGTCGGCTCCATCCCGTCGGGGGAGCGGACAAACAGCTCATCATTGAAGGTGTCGCGAAGCCGCCGCAGCGCGTGGCTCATCGCCGACTGCGTCAATCCCATGCGCCGCGCAGCCTTGGAAACACTGCGCTCGGCGACGAGGGCCTCGAGCATGACAAGCAGATTGAGATCGATGGTTCGGGGGCGCATGGCGGGCCGGCAATGGACGGAGACATTCTCCGCCTAGCCCTATCATGGGCCGATCCCGTTTCTCAAACCGGCCGTCCAAGCCCGGGCTATCGCGTCAGCCTATCTCGTCGGTGTCGGATAGACGAGCGATTGATCCTCGATCTCTTGAGCGGGCAATTTCTCGACGCCGGCCATCGTGTGCAATTGCGCCAGCGGCGGCATGGCCGCAGAGGTCAATTCAACCGGATGCGAATGCGCTCGCCAAAACAGGGTTCCAATAACAATTACAACGGCAATGGCGAAGACTGAAATCATTGAGCGGATCATATGAGGCATCTCCCTCTCCACTCAATTGAGTCCGTGCGATCAGCTTAAGGTTTCGAGACCCACGCCGATGTGAATGCGGCGCTAAACCCTGGCGCTCGGCAAGGCAAAGGCCGAGGTCGCCGATTCCTGGACGAAATTGTCGAGAATCACCGCCGCTCCAACCGCGGCAACGACCGCAAACAGGCAGGCCAGGACGAACGCGCGCATCGTGTTTCTCCTCTTCACGTCATTTTGTACCACAGTTCCGCAGCGAATGAGTCTCAGCCGGAGGCAAAAGCGGCGTTCAGGCCGAAAGCGCGAGCGCCTCGGCTTCGATGTCGATGAAGGCGCGCCCGAGCGCGCCGACCGATGCATAGAAATCAGCCGATTTTGCCCGTTCCAGGTCGATGAAGAAGCGCCTGATCCAGGGCGAAAGATGCCGCTCGAAGAAGTCACGGTCGGCACCATTGGGCGCCGCGATGCTGCCGCCAGCCAGACCCGCCATGATCTCGCAGAGGAATCCGGCGTGATCCTCCGGCTCCGTCCGTTCCGGCGCCTTTTCGATGCCGAGACTATCGAGCGTTTCTCGCACCCGAACGAGCGGCCGCCCGTACAATGTCTCGGCAAGATAATGCGACGCATAGGGCAGCAGTGCTCCGTCCCCCAGGCCAGCAAACAGCGCAAAGAACTCGCGCGACGCGCGCTCTTGATCGGTCCGCCCCGCCGCTTCGGCCAACGCGATATGCACTATTCCGATCGGGCTGGCATCGCCACGCAGGCCGGCGAGACGGGAAAGAAGTTCGGCGTCCGGGCTGCGCGTCAGCAGGGTCGCCAATAGCGCGTATTCCTGCGCCCGGGCGCGATCGATCTCGTCGACGATGCGCGGTGCAGTGCCCTTTGAAATTGAATCCGTCATGGTTCGATCCAAAAAGACATGGCGCCCTGTCGATCGCTATTGCGGCAATGCGCTGCCATGACGCCGCTTTCGGGGAGATTCTAGCGCTTGCTCGCGAGGGGCTTGCTCGCCTTGCGAGCCAAGGTCCTGCATTTCATTCGATTGTGCAGCGTCAGCTAGCGACGGTCCCTCTGTCGCGGGCGGAGGATCGAGAACGGGTTCGGCGGAATTGGCCGCCGCGGGCCGAACCGTATCGGCGGGCGACGTCATGTCTGAGAGCGTATCCGGAATCTGCTCCAGCCGCCGCGAGACCTGCGCGAGAAGGTCAGTGGCGTTTTCCGTCGGACCGAGCGGGCCGAACCCCGGAATTGCGGTCGGGTCGTTGAAATCCCACTGGTTCTCCGCGATGCCGATGAAGTCGCGAATAGCGGGATCGCTGGTCCAGGCCCGGCGCAATGCCGCGCGGGTCAATTCGGCCGGCACGCCGGCGCGCAGGAACGCGGCAATGTCGGTGTTGGCGACAATCGATTCGATTGACGGCAGGCTGGCGAGGTCGAACGGTTCATCGCCCGCCGCGTCGGCTGCAGGCGGCGCGGCTGCTTCTTCACGGCCGGTCGGAGCGACCGCCGCATCCCGGCGCTCTTTCGCGATCTGCTTCAGCCGCGCCCAGCGAAGGAAAACATTGTGCTCTTCAGCCACGGTGCACTCTCTCTTGTCCTAAGTCGGCGGCCCCTGCCGGTCGCGTTGCCGCTTGATGAAGGGGCGCTCGACATGATGCCGGGCGACAAATCGCTCGACGATCTCGGCGACGCCGGCAGGCATCGGCACCGCCTCGACGAGATTGCTTCCGGCGTCGGTGAACGCCTCGCCCTCGGCCGGATCCGCGGTGACGGCAAGCAGTTCGTAAGGCGGCTCGGAGCCGGTCGGGCGCAGATTGACCCACAGGGCGGGCGAGCCGGATGCAAGATTGTCGCGATAGTTGCCGGTCTCGGTGCGGTGCAGTTCGATCACCGCCTCGCCGGCATAGAACAACGTCACCTCTCCTTGCCTATCGAGCGGGGTCCACGGCGCCGCCGAGGGGCTTCCCACGAGCACCGAAACCGGTCGCCAGAGGACGTCGGCCCAGGCGCTCCTGCCCTTGCGCCGTTCGACCACAACGCCAACGGAAATGCGCTCCAGCGCCGTCGATATCAATTGACTGCCTCCGTGTTCGCAATCGGCAAGCCGGTGATGAGGTTTTGCGGCTTCAGCCGCAACGCCCCATCAGTGGTCATGGCGAGCAGCAAATAAACCGGCTCGCCCCTGACCTTTTCGATCATATAGGCGGGATCGCGGAACGTCAGCCGGAACAGGCCGATCAACTGAGCGCGCACGCCGTCGTCGAGATCATCGCCATGCCAGATCGCGTCGCCGATGCGAGTGGCGTCGGAGCTCAGTCCGACATACCAGTTCCATGATGCCTCGCGCAGTTCCGCCACAGGCTCGACCTTGACCTCGATCGCCAGCAGATGCGCAAGCCAACGGGCGATCACATCGCCGAGCGCGGCCATCCCCCGCCCACTGGCGGCGAGGTCGAGCGCCAGGTCGAACCGGTCGCTGCGCGCCCAATAGCCGCCCGCCGTGGACTCCTTCAGCACGTCGACCTCAGTGGCCTCGGGCAGCCCGAGCAGCGCCATCAGCGGCGACGCTGAATGCCGGCCGGTTGGCGAGCCCCGTTCCTCGTCAATGGCGAGAACCGAGGCCCCTTCGATCATGAGCTTCTGCGGCCGGAAGAACAGTTCGGCGGCGCGCAGGATGAAAGCATCGGGGCAATCATCCAGCGCGTTGCGCAGGATCAGTTGCACCAGTTGGCCGATGAAGAGCTGGGGAAAGGCGATGTTGCGCCTGATGATCGCCAGATAAGCGGCCTCGAGGCTCCCGTGCCTTACCAGGTGATCGCGCCAGGCGATCATCATCTGCCAGTTCTCGCGCGCATCAGCGTCGGCGATCGCATCGACTTGTGCGGCCGAGATCGGCAGCCGCGGGTGACTCAGCAGCGCGCGGTGCAACTCCTGCTCCGCCGCGCAGGCCTCCGGCGGCGGCATCAGTTCGGGCCGCGCCAGATAGGCTTTCAGGAAGTCGTCGGTGACCAGCAGCCGGCCGCTCTTGTCGCGGTCGAGCAGATGATGGCCGCAAGCCAGCCAGAAATCGCGCGGCGCACTCATCCGATGCTCCCTGCAAGTCGCTATGCCGCCATCGTATTTTGCCTGAGAGGCAGTATATACTTTGCACATGTTCCCGGCCAGTTTCGCCGGCTGTACCGTATGGCTACACGGGTTCGTGACCGCATGTCTGAGACCGAAAAGCGTGTTTTCATCTGTTCGTGCGAGGGCACGATATCGCTCGACGGCGATGCAATCAGCCGCGGCTGTCGTCACTCGCCGATGACGGCAGCGCAACTCTGCCGCGCCGAGATTGATCGCTTCCGAGCCATCGCCGCCGAAGACGGCCCGCTCACGGTCGCCTGTACCCAGGAAGCGGCGTTGTTCTCCGACGTGGCCGAAGAAAGTGGCCGCACACAATCCATACAATTCGCCAACATCCGCGAAACCGCCGGCTGGTCCGGCGATGCCGACCGCGCGGGGCCGAAAATGGCGGCGCTGCTTGCGGCGGCGGCCGAGACTGCACCGCCGGCACCATCGGTCGAACTCGAAAGCGGCGGCGTCATCCTGATCTACGGCCGCGATGAGAGCGCAATCGAGGCTGGCAATCTGCTCAAGGACCATCTCGACGTCACCGTGCTGATCGAGCCGCCCGCCGCCATCGCGCCACCGCGCAAGGACGAATTCCCGGTAGCGAAGGGAAAGGTGACCGCGGCGCGCGGCCATCTTGGCGCCTTCGAGGTCGTGGTCGACGATTTCGCGGAACCCGCACCCTCCTCGCGCGACACGCTGCTGTTCGGCCCTTCGCGCAACAATGCGCGATCGAACTGCGATATCATCCTCGATCTGACCGGCGGCGTGTCCTTGTTCCCGGCCGCGGATTTGCGCGACGGCTATCTGCGCGCCGATCCCGCTTCCCCCGCGGCGATGCTGCAGGCCGTGCTCAAGGCGCGCGATCTCGTCGGCACGTTCGAGAAGCCGCGCTACGTCACGTTCGACGCCAAGCTGTGCGCGCATTCGCGCTCGGGGCGCATCGGTTGCACCCGTTGTCTCGATCTCTGTCCCGCAGGCGCGATCACGCCGGCCGGCGATCATGTCGCGATCGATGCGAATATCTGCGCGGGCTGCGGCCAGTGCGCGGCGGCCTGCCCGACCGGCGCCGCCTCCTACGCGCTGCCGCCGGAAGACGCGCTGATGCGCAAATTGCGCGCGCTGCTGATCGCCTATCGCGAAGCCGGCGGCGAGCAGGCGATCGTGCTGGTGCATGACGATGCACATGGTGCGCCGCTGATCGACGCGCTGGCGCGGTTCGGCGATGGATTGCCGGCCAACGTGTTGCCGTTCGCGGTCAACGAGGTCACGCAAATCGGGCTCGAGAGCATCGCCGCCGCCTTCGCCTATGGCGCGTCTGCGATGCGTTTCCTGCTGCGGGCAAAACCGCGCCATGACGTTGCGGGCCTGACGCGGACGATGGCGATTGCCGATCCAATCCTGACCGGGCTCGGCTTCGGCACGGAGCGGATCGCCACCATCGAGACCGACGATCCGGACACGCTGCTTGGGACGTTGCGCGCGATCCCGTCATTGCCGCCGGCGCCGCGCCCGGCGAGTTTCCGGGCCACGGGAAAGAAACGCGACGTGCTGCGTTTTGCGCTCGGCGAATTGCATCGCGCGGCGCCAGCGCCTGCCGATATCATCCCGCTGCCCGCGGGCGCACCGTTTGGTGCGGTGGAAGTCAATGCAACCGGCTGCACGCTGTGCCTGTCCTGCGTATCGGCCTGCCCGACCAGCGCCTTGCGCGACGATCCCGAACGGCCGCTGCTGCGTTTCGTGGAGGACGCCTGCGTTCAGTGCGGCCTATGCAAGTCGACCTGTCCGGAGAACGTGATCACGCTGGTGCCGCGGCTCGATTTCGGCGCGGCAAGAGCCCCTGCCCGCATCCTCAAGGAAGAAGAGCCGTTCTGCTGCATCCGCTGCGGCAAGCCGTTCGGCGTCAAGAGCACGATCGAGCGCGTGGCCGCCAAGCTCGAAGGCAAGCACTGGATGTACAAGGGCTCACCGCGCAAGCTCGACGTCATCAAGATGTGCGACGATTGCCGCGTCAACTTCGTCGCCGAGCAGGGCTTTGAATCCTACGGCGTGGCGAGCCCGACCGTCCGCACCACCGACGACTATCTGCGCGAGCGCGACGACGCGCCACCGCCTCGCCGCGGCAGTCACGATTGAAAATGAGCAGCTATTCCGCCGGCGTCGCCGTAGGTTCGGCGCGCCCTTCCCCCGCAAGCTTCTTGGCGAGCCATTGGTCGTGATGTTCCTTGGCCCAGTTGAGGTCGACCTCGCCGGTGCCCATCGCCTCGAAGGCGCCTTCCATCCCGACCGTGCCGATATAGATATGGCCGAGGATCAGGGCGATGAACAGGATAGCCGTCACGGCGTGCACCACCTGCGCGAGCTGCATGCCGAGGATATCGGTCCCGTAGAACGGAAACAGCAGCAGGAATCCCGAGGCTGACACGGCAATGCCGGCCGCGATCGACAGCCAGAACACCAATTTCTCGCCGAAATTGAAGCGGCCCGCCGGCGCGTGTCTGTTCTTGATGAAGCCGCCGCCCTGCTTGAGCCAGTCGATATCCACCTTCTCCAGGAGATTGTCCCTGAAGAAGATCACCATGATCAGGAGGAGGCCGGCCACGAAGGCAAAGCTCGTGAAGTTGTGGATGTACTTCGCGATCTCCGAGATGGTGGCGAACATATCCGGCCCAACGAGCGGCAGCAGCAGAGCCTTGCCGAACGTGATGTTCAATCCGGTCAGTCCGAGGATGACAAAGGAGGCCGCCGTCAGCCAATGCGCGAAGCGCTCGAACGCCTCGAAGCGGACCACTTTCTGCCCCGAGCGCCCGGCTGAGATCGGGAGCCGTCCGAGGATCAGATAGGCGATCGCCAGCAGCAGGACCGTGCCAAGGATCACAATCGCACCGCCCCAGCGCAGCAGGACCTGGTGGAAATATTCCCAGGTCCGGCCCGCCGGCTGGATCAGTACGCTGGCCCTGGTGTCGGGAATGTCGATGCGGCCGGTGATGCGCGGCATCTGCTGCAGCAATTCGTGCTGGCTGGTGACGCTTGCGGTCGGATTGGGTGCGCCATCGGGACCGCGCTCTTGTGCGAACACGGGCGCCGCCGCTGATATCGCAAGCAGCGCCAGGACGAAGGTCGCCAGACGAAAGCGTGCGAGAAACGTCATGACCGTTACCCTGTTCTCATCCCGCGCCCATCGCGGGCCGCCTGAGCCTGTCCGCTCAGACCCCGACGTCCTCGTGGTACGCCGTGGTCCAGCCCCAGGCACCGGAACCATAGCCGCGCTTGCGCACCCGCTCGCCATAGATCTGAGCGATGATGTCGCCATCGCCGGCGAGCAGCGACTTGGTCGAGCACATCTCCGCGCACATCGGCAATTTGCCCTCGCC
>NZ_JBVBEF010000057.1:0-57548 GCF_055456055.1 Bradyrhizobium sp. LeoB3 | reverse complement strand
TCAATGACCGATACGACGAGCACCTCACGCGCCTGAGCGAGAAGGGGCAAGGCGTCGTGCACTGCACGAACTGCCGAACGTGTTCCGTCCCATGCAACGACAATCCGGTCTTTTGCGAGCACAGGGGTGTTTGGTGGCACGAAGACAATTGGCCGACCACTCGCAAACAGGGCGGCCTCGACCAGTTCTTTGCGAGGCGCATCAAATGATCCGCGCACATCGATCACCAGGACGTCGTGCACCTGGGTGCAATGGATCATTCGTTCGCGAAGCGAGAGGGACTGGTTTTCGGCCTGCAGAATGTCACACGATACGTTTGCAGCTGTCGCAGCGGACTGAACGAGCTCCGCCGTTCGTGCCACCCGTTCACTTGACGTTGCTGGCCTGGCGGCAGGACTCCCGACCTGCCGAATGTCCGGTTCAGGCGGCAAGTCGCGGAGGTCGGTCTCTACATCTGCAATCAATGCAGATAGATGCGCGCCATACATGCGAGCCAGGGCGATCGCACAATGCGCTCCGCTCGAGAGGTCATCTCTGCGCGACGGAGACAGGAAAACGAGTATGTCCTTCATGTTCCACCACCAGCCTGTCAAAGGCGATCCGGCGAATAGTCCTTACAACCCAGCAGTGTACGAGGTGGCACACAACATCAGATTGCCGCCTGCGACACGCGGTCGAAGAAGTACAGCCGGTCAGGATTCAGTGCGAGGCGAAGACGGTCGTGGACTTTCGCTTTGACGGTCGGTTCGACTGCGGCCACCATCGTGTTGGGACCGACCCTGACGTCGAGGAGAATCTGGGAGCCGAGCTTCTCAATGACCTCGACCACGGCATCGAAGCTGAGATCCGCCTCCTCGCTGCCGGATGCGACGCGCAGATCCTCCGGCCGGATGCCGAGCGTGACATTCTCTCCGACATGCGGCCGGAGCCGGCCTGCGATGGCGGCCGGCAGCTTGATGCGGATGCCTTCATGGCGGGCCCAGAGCGCACCCTCGGTATCAGCCATTTCCACCGTCGCGAAGTTCATGGCTGGCGAGCCGATGAAGCCTGCGACGAAACGGTTGGCGGGCTCGTTGTAGAGTTCCAGCGGTTCGCCCACCTGCTGAACGAGACCATCCTTCATGACGACCACGCGATCGCCGAGCGTCATCGCTTCGACCTGGTCGTGGGTGACGTAGATCGCGGTGGTGCCGAGGCGGACGTGGATCTTCTTGATCTCCACCCGCATCTGGATGCGCAGCTTGGCGTCGAGGTTCGACAGCGGCTCGTCGAACAGGAACACCTGCGGATGCCGAACGATGGCGCGGCCCAAGGCGACGCGCTGCCGCTGGCCGCCGGAGAGCTGCCGCGGCTTGCGTTGCAACTGTTCCTCTATGCCGAGGATTTCGGCTGCGGCCTTCACGCGGTTAGATATCTCGGTGCGATCGAACCCGCGCATCTTCAGGCCGAACGCCATGTTGTCGTAGACGCTCATGTGCGGATAAAGGGCGTAGTTCTGGAACACCATGGCGATGTCGCGGTCCATCGGCGGCAGCTCGTTGACAATGCGGTCACCGATCATGATCTCGCCCGAAGTGATCGATTCGAGCCCAGCCACCATGCGGAGCGTCGTGGTTTTGCCGCAGCCCGAGGGACCGACGAGCACCACGAATTCCTTGTCGTGGATATCAAGATTGACATCCTTGACGGCATGGACTCCGTCAAACCTCTTGTTCAAGCTCCGTATGATGACCCGAGACATGGCTCACCCTTTGGCTCACCCTTTGACGGACCCGGTGATGCCGGCAACGTAGTACTCGACGAAGAAGGAATAGATCAGCGCCACCGGCACCGAGCCGAGCAGGGCGCCGGCCATCAGCGAGCCCCAGTAGAATACGTCGCCGCGGACCAGCTCCGAGGTGATGCCGACGGAGACCGTCTTCTGCTCCGGCGAGGACAGGAAGACGAGGGCATAGATGAACTCGTTCCACGACAGCGTGAAGGCGAAGATTCCGGCCGAGAGGATGCCGGGCACGGCGACCGGAAAGACGATGTAGACCATCGCTTGCCAGCGGGTCGCGCCGTCGATGCGCGCACATTCCTCAAGTTCGCGTGGGATCGCCTTGAAGTAGCCCATCAGCAGCCAGGTGCAAAACGGGATGAGGAAGGTGGGGTATGTGAGAACGAGCGCCCAGGGCGTATCGCCGAGGCGGAAGTTGCGGATGATATCGGCGAGCGGAATGAACAGCAGTGTCTGCGGCACGAGATAGGTGATGAAGATTCCGGTCCCTAAGCTGCCGGCGAACGGAAATTTGAGCCGGGAGAGCGCGTAACCGGCGAGGAGCCCGCAGAACAGCGAGATCACCGTGGCCAGCACCGAAATGAAGAAGGTGTTCAACATCCACCTATTGAACAGCGTCTCGTCCAGGAGATAGCGGATATGGTCAAGGGTCGGATTGAGCGTCCAGAACGGCGTGTAGTTCGGCGCCATCCAGGGACGATAGAGCTCGGCGTCCGGGCGCACCGTCGTCACCATCATCCAATAGAACGGAAACAGCAGCCCGATCACGAACAGCGCGAGCGGGAGATTGAAGAAGACCCAACGACGCCAGCGCGCGCCCTCTATCATCAGAGTGTCTCCACGCGTCGGATGTAGAGCAGCTGCACGACGACGACGACGAGCAACACCGGGAACATGGCGAGCGATATCGCCGCGCCCTCGCCCAACAGACCCGTGCCGACGCCGATCTGATAGGCGTAGGTGGCGAAGAGCTGCGTGGCGTTGGCCGGTCCGCCGCCGGTCAGGATGTAGACGAGCTGGAAATCGGCGAATGTCTGGATCACCGAGAACAGCACCACAACCATGGTGACGGGCAGCAGCAAGGGCCAGGTGATGTAGCGGAAGCGCTGCCAGGGCCGCGCTCCGTCAATCGCGGCCGCCTCGGCGAGCTCCGGACTGATGGTCTGCAATCCGGCGAGCAGGCTGATTGCGTAAAACGGCACGCCGCGCCAGACATTGACGATCATCACCGAGATCAGGGCAAGTTGGGGGTCGCCGAGCCAATTGATGCGGGTGCGGATGATGCCGAGGTGAAAGAGCGTCCAGTTGATGACGCTGAAAGTCGGATCGAACATCCACTTCCACGCGAAGGTCGAGAGCACGGTCGGGATGATGAAGGGCAACAGGATGAAGGCGCGCGTCAGGGCCTTTGCCCTGAAATGGCGGTTGAGCAGCAGGGCAAGCCATAGGCCGAGCGCCAGCTTGAAGATCGTCGTCACCGCCGTGTAGAGGATGGTGTTCCAGACCGCGATGCGGAAGATGCTGTCGTTCATCAGCACCGCGAAATTCTGCAGTCCGACGAAATTTCCGGGCACGCCGACCTTGGCGTCGGTCACCGCCAGCAGCACGCCCTTGACGAAGGGATAGGCGATGAAGAGGCCGAGCAATACCGCGGTCGGCAGCAGCAGAAAGAACGCGAACCAGCGCTCGTTCTCAAGAACTCGCGTAACCGGCCCGCGGCGCGGCGCGGCCACATAGGGTTTGGCGGCGGCGACATAGTCGACGGCCATCGCGCGATTCTCCGAGCGACTGCCGGAGCGCTGCGGCCGCGGGCCGCAGCACCGAGGCGAGAGAGCAAAACCTAGCGCGCGGAAGAAGCGGCTTCAAGCGCCATAAATCCTCGCCACCTCATCGTGCGCCCATTTCACCGCGTCTTGCGGCGGCATGCCCTGTATCGCCTTTGCGGTCATGTCGACCATGATGTACTTGCTCAGCACCTCGGCTGCGCGCCGATCGGCCGGACCGGCGTAGCCGGGGAAACGCCCGGCCCGCGCCGCGGTGCGGAATGGCAGCATCACGGGGTCGTTGTCCCAGAGCTTGTCCTGCTCCCAAACCGTGGTGGCCCCGACGGAATAGCCCTGCTGCGAGTCGAACCACGCCTGATAGACCGGCTTGGAGGTGATCCAGCGCAGGAACTCCTTGCCGGGCTTTGGGTCCTTCACATACTTCATCAGCATGTTGGACATCGGCAGGTGATAGCCGAACTGACCGGCGGCGCCCTTGGGCAGCGGCGAGTGCAGGATGTCCTGCCAGAGCGGGGCGCCGGTTTCGGTCAGATAGACCTGGGGCTTGCGCTTGGCCTCGATATAGATCGAGGCGCCGTTCAGCGTGGAGCTGATCGTGCCTGCGAGGAAGGCCCGGTTGTTGCTGGTATCGTCCCAGGCGAGCCCACCCTCGTCATAGGCGTCGTTCCAGAAGCCGACGGCGAAGTTGACGGAATCGACCGTCGCCTTGGAGTTCAGCGTCACCGTCTTGCCGTCCGCTTCGACCTCCTTGCCGCCCCATGACCAAAGATACGGATAGGCATAGGTCGGCGGGTCGCCGAAGCTGTGGCCGACCGTCTGCCCCAGCGGCCGGCCCTTCGCCTTGAGCTTCTTGCCGGCCTCGCGATATTCCTCCCAGGTTTGCGGGAACTTCGGCGCGTCGTAGCCGATCTCCGCAAACCAGGACTTGCGGTACGCCAGTTGCGCGCCGAGCACGCACCAGGGGACCGCGATCCATTTCTTGCCGTCATTGGCGACGACGCGTGATTCCTCGTAGAAGCCGCCCTGCGCCTGGCCGATCTCCTCCGCCACATCGCTGACGTCGACGACGCTCTCGGGATAGAGCTGCGCCCAGTTGTTGAGCGCGCAGATCACGTCCGGTCCGGTGCCGGATTGAATCGCCGAGGTGGTGCGGGCCTGGATGTCGTTGCCGTTGATCATCTCGATGTTGAGCTTGATGCCGAGCGCCTTGGCGCATTCGGGAACGATCACCTTGCGGAGCAACTCGTCCGAGGCAGGAACGAAATCGTTCCAGCGCAGCCAGTGAATCGTCGTTGCCTGTCCGTAGGCGGGCGCCTGCTTCAGGGCAATGATTGACGCCAGTCCCCCAGTCCTCGCCGCCACCGCACCACCGCCGGAAAGCTTCAGAAGCTTACGCCGACTTATGCGAGCCATGATCTGTCCTCCCTGTTATTTCGTTAAGTTGAATTCTCCTCTTTGCATGCAGACGTCACCCAAGAGACGTTACCGAAAATACTCGGGCGTAAAGAATACTTGGGCGCGAAGAACTGGAGATATTAGCACGCCTGCGCAATTTCGATATCGGCGAGGTGGGCGGAAGCTCGCCCGAACCGGCATTAAGCCGGGATGGCGGCGGCTCTGCCGCGCAGTCTTCCGCACTGCACCGTTCCGGCAATCCATGCGTCAGCGCAGCGCAGCTTGCTTTGCCGACATGAAAAAACGCCCTGTGCTATAATGGTCGGGTCCGCAATCATGTGGAGCGGTGCCATGCGCGCACTCGAGGTGTTCGCGATCTACGTCGCGCCCTTCGTCGTGATCGGAATCATCGCCAAGGTCCTGATGAAGCGAAGCAGCGTCGATCTCACCGACGTCCAGGCGCAGGCGGGAGCAAATCGCAGACCGCGCAGAGTTTTCCTGTTGGGAGGCTGGCGCAACGAAAATTGAAGTTGCCTGTTCCGTCTTCTTCAAGGGCCGCAGCGCAAAAAAATTGCGATGGCGCCAGGAGCCGGCCGCGTGTATAAGCCGGTAGCTTCTTCCGTAGCATGAAGAGGCTGATATGAACGACTTGCATGCATGGCTCTCGCAACAACACCATGGCTTGCGAACCTTCCGAAACTTCCAACAAAAACTTGACGCGTTGGTGAAGGACGAGCCCGGGCAGCAGGCCTTGTGCCGGCTGCTGAGCGATCTCGTTGGTGGCTATATCGAAACCTTCGATGAAGAGCCTCTGCCCGTTGATATCGCGGACCATGCCTATCAGCGTCTGCTCGAGCTGGTTGGAAGCCTCGACCTTGAGGCAAATGCCGATCGGCGCCTGGCCGACATCAATCGCGTCGCGGCGTACGACTTGCTGCATTAATCGCAGATCGCTCGACTGCCAGACTAGAGAGCATTTTCGGTTCTGATGGAATCAGAACCGAAGCTCTGGATTCTTGTTTTGACGGGTTTTCTTCGCGCGAACCGGTGTCCACTTTGCTCGAAAGCGCTCTAATCCTCGTCGCCGAACAGCCTGATCCTCGGCGTCCCGACGCTTACCGGTTCGGCCTCCAAGACGCGTGACCGCTCGGTATCTTCCCTGACGCTGCGCTCGACGTCGCGCAGTTCGTCATCGCGCGGCTCGCGGACGCGGCGACGCTCAGCCCATTGCTGTCGGCGCTCCGCCTTGCGCCGCTGCTCGACACGGCGGGCGTCACGCTTGGATTCGGCGTCGCGTGCTCTTGCCAGCGCGTCGCCGGAAGAAGCCGACGAAGTGCGCGCGGCGGTTTGCGCCGACGGCTGTGCGTTGGCTGCAGGCTGCGCAGATGCATTGGGACCGCGCTCCGGCTCGCTCGACGCCGCGTTGGTTGGAGTGGTGTTGGTTTGCTGCGCCGGCTCGGCCTGCTGCGGCGGCGCTTGCGGCGCGGGATCGACGACGACCGGATTGGTCGCGGCGGCCCGGGTCGCTGCAAGATAGGGTACCGGCTCAGCCGGTGCATTCGATGTCGCGACAGGCTCCGCCGCGCGCCGCTCGAGCTTTGTCAGCTCGGCGCCTGCCTTTGGCTGATGCGGGCTTACGATGTTCGAGATCACCATGCCGCCGCCGAGGCCAACGGCGATCGCGATGACCACAGTTCCGACCCCCGCAAAAAATGCGGTCGTTGTGCGCATGACGGGCTCCCTCTCCTACGCCGCGAGCAACGTGCGAGCGGAAGCGATGTTCCTGCGGAACCCGCGCGACGAAAAACCTGCGCGACCAAGCGCAACGTCGCGGATGAAGGAGATTGCAGAAGGCGCGAGGGCGAAGTGGCGCGCTCAGATCATCGCGGCGACTTTTTCCAGGCCGATGACGCGGGCGAGCGAGCGGACTTCGTTCTTCTGGTCTTCGCGGAGCTGGAACAGGAGCGGCATTGCCGCCGATTTCAATTGCTGCACTTCGTCGGAGTCCGGATCGATCGGCACGCCGGTCGCGTTCGGATCGGCTTGGCGCTTCTGGTGGATCTTGCGGGCGACGGCGCGGAGCGCGGTCTCGACCGCCGGCCAGTAATATTCCTGCGACGAGGTCAGCTTCAGCCGATCCTTGATGCCGGCGATCTGCGCGTCGCTGAGCAGCGCGTAGTTCTTCTGCGGCGCGGGCTTGGCCACCGCCTTCGGCTTGGCGGGGGCCGCCGGCGTAGCCGGCTGGGCGGTTGCCGGCTGGTTCACGGGGGGCTCGGTCAATTTCGGCAGTCCCACATCGGCCGGCTCGGCCGAGGCATAGGCCTGGCGCAGCGAGGCCGTGAGATCCGGGATGGCAGCCTGGGCCTGGGCCTGAAGCTGCGCCTGCGCCGGGGTCTGCGGCTGCGGCTCATAGGCGGCGAGCGCGTAGGCCACCACCGCCAGACGATCCTTCTTGCTCTCCTTGTTGGAGACGGGATGAACGGGCGCGGCGTCCTCCGCGACACTGCGCGGCATCGGCACGCTGTCACGGCTCAAAATGCTGGTGGCGGCGGCGCCGACCACGAGGAAGCAGGTCAGCGCGATGATGGTCATGGCCCTGGTCAACGACGTCTCCATCCCGGCCGGATTACCCTTTGAAATTGAACGCCAATTGCGGCGTTAGCATGCCCTCGGAACCGCCAAGGCGGGAAAAGGCCGAAAAAATCGTATCCAAGCCAGCGAAAATCAGGCCGCGACGGCCAGTTCATAGGCTTCCTGGATGTCGGCGACGATGTCATGGGCCTCGAACAGCGCGGACCCTGAGACCGAATGCAGGCTGATGGTCCAGTTGGTCCGCCGGGTGCGGGGCATCCTGACGACGTCGAATTCGACGTTTCGGCAGAGCGGATGGCGCTGCAAGGCGTGGCGGACACGGGTCCGAAGCTCATCAAGGGTCGCGGGGGTTTTGGTGAGAGAGGCCTCAAGAAGCACGTCGCATCCCCTTTGGTCTTGCGCCAGCCCGGCCGTGGCGGCGGGCTGTCCTGCGCAGCTATTGTTGGGGCGAACGTGGTTAAGGCCGGGTTAAATGGTGAACACAGGGTTGCGAGCCGGACGGCAGGATGGGTACCAGCTAGGAGAGCTCGATACGGCGCGCCGCTGCACGATATTCCTCAACCGTCCGCGCAACCAGTTCATCCACCGCGAGCACGTCAGTCACGCCGGAGACCGAATGGCCGGCGCTCCAGATGTCGCGCCAGCGCTTGGGGCGGGCGCCGATGTCGATATCCTTGCCGATGTCGATGGCCCCGCGCTGCGGCAGATTGTCCGGGTCGAGGCCGGCGGCTTCGATCGAGGACCGCAGCATGTTGGTCTGCAAACCGGTGAAAGCGGTGGTGAGCAGGATGTCGTCGGCGCCGCTTGCGACCAGCATCTGCTTGTAGCGCTCGTCTGCCATGCTCTCGCGCGTAGCGATGAATTTGGTGCCCATATAAGCGAGGTCGCAGCCGAGCGCTTCGGCGGCGCGGAGGGCGTGGCCGTCTGAGATGCCGCCGGCGAGCACGATCGGACCATCGAAAAAGGCACGGACCGCGCGCACGAACACGAACGGATTGAGCCAGCCGGTCTGCCCGCCCGCGCCCGCGGTGAGCAGCACCAATCCGTCGGCGCCGGCCTCGACCGCGCGCTCGGCATGGCGGATCGATGCGACGTCGGCGAACACCAGCGCGCCTATATCATGCAGCGGTGCCAGTACAGGCGTGGGCGAGCCGACCGAGGTGATGACCATCTCCGGCTTGTGACGCAGCAGCACCTCCAGATCCTGCGGCAGCCGCGCGTTGGAGCGATGCACGATCAGGTTCGGACAGATCGGCGCGGCCGTCTTCCCGCTCGCGTCGGAATGACGCTGCAATCGATCTTCGATCTCGGCGAGCCACTGATCGAGCTGTTCCGTCTCGCGGCAATTCACCGTGGGGAACGAACCGATCACGCCATTGCGGCAGGCGGCGACCACCAGCTCGACGCCGGAGACCAGAAACATCGGCGCCGCAATCAGCGGCAGCGCGAGGCGTTCGCGAACGCGCGAGCGAAAGTTGTCCGACGGCAAGGCGTTCCTTCCCTCTCCCGGCTTGAGCCGCTTCCTTGTTGTGCTAGCGTCATCGTCAACATTGGCACGAAGAAATGCCAGACACAAAATCGGCAGGGAGGAATCTTTCAGATGAGCCATCCGCTCCATGCGTTTCCACCGGTATGCGAACAGACGCTGCGGGCGCTGGCACGCTATCCATCGCGCACGGCCTTTAGCTGGCCTGATGGATCGATCACCTACCAGGGCGCGACCGACCTGATCGGGCGGATCCAGAACGTGTTCATGCGGCTCGGCTTCGCGCCCGGCACCCGCGCCGCGCTGCTGAGCGCCAACCGCGCCGACGCCTGGTGTGCCGGCGTCGCCGCGCAGCTCGCGCGACTTGCGATCACCTGGCTGCATCCCTTGGGATCACTGGACGACCAGCTCTTCCAGATCGAGGATTCGGACGCGCAGATGCTGATCATCGATGCCGCGACCTTCCGCGACCGCGGCGGCGACCTCGCAACGAAGGCTACGAAGATCAAAACCGTGTTTACCCTGGGCCCGGCCGATTACGGCATCGACCTGTTGCAGGCGATCGAGCAGGCGGGACACGTCACCGCGCGCTGCCTGGCCGGACCGGACGACGTCGCGACGCTGAACTATACCGGCGGCACGACAGGCAAATCCAAGGGCGCGCTGCGTTATCACCGCGAATATGGCGGCTTCGCCGGCGCGATCCTCGCCGACTTCGAGATCCCCGACACGCCGCGCTATCTCACGGTGGCGCCGATCAGCCACGTTGCCGGCACCAAGGTGCTGCCGACGCTGATGCGCGGCGGCACCGTGCACACGCTCAAAGGTTTTGATCCCGAGGCCGTGTTCAAGACGATCGAGCGGGAGAAGATCAACTTCACGCTGTTCGTGCCGACCATGATCTATGTGCTGCTCGATCATCCCGCGCTTGATAAGACCGATCTCTCCTCGCTCGAACTGTTGCTTTATGGCGCCTCGGCGATGTCGCCGAGCCGGCTGGTCGAAGGCATCGAGCGGATCGGGCCGGTGTTCTCGCAGCTCTACGGCCAGACCGAATGCTATCCGGTCTCGGTGCTGCGCAAGGCCGACCACGATCCGAAGACGCCCGAGCTCCTCCTGTCCTGCGGCTTCCCGATCGCGGTCTGCGACGTGAAGATCCTTGATGACAATGACGAGGAGGTCAGAGCCGGCGAAGCTGGCGAGATCTGCGTGCGCGCGCCGCATGTGATGGCGGAATACTGGAAGCGGCCCGACACGACAGCGGAGACACTGAAGAACGGCTGGCTGCATACCGGCGACATCGCCCGCGCCGACGAGCGCGGCTACATGTACATCTTGGACCGCAAGAAGGACATGATCGTCTCCGGCGGCTTCAACATCTTCCCGCGCGAGGTCGAGGACGTGCTGTCGCAGCATGCTGATGTCGCGATGGTCGCGGTCGTCGGCGTGCCCGACGACAAATGGGGCGAAGCGGTCACCGCTGTCATCGTCGCCCGCGACGGCGCGCGGCCGGATGCCGATGAGCTGATCAACCTGGTGAAAGCGAAGAAAGGCTCGGCGCATGCCCCGAAGCAGATCCGCTTCGTCAAGGAATTGCCGATGACCGCCGTCGGCAAGGTCGACAAGAAAGTGTTGAAGGCAAGCTTCTGGGCCGGCCGCGAGCGGATGGTGGGATAGGCGTGACGTCATTTCGGGCCACCGGAGCGGCGCTACGCGACGTCATTGCGAGGAGCGAAGCGACGAAGCAATCCAGCTCTCCCGTGCGGAGGCATGGATTGCTTCGCTTCGCTCGCAATGACGCGGAGAGAGCTGAGGCGGCATTTATCGCAGCAATTGATCGAGCCGATCGCGCAACTGGTCCTGGTGGTAGGGCTTCGCCAATCGCGGCAAATCGACCTGGACGCCGTCGGGCAGCTCGGCGTAGCCGGTGGCGAGCAGGATCGGCAGCGACGGGCGCACTTTTCGCGTGGCGGCGGCGAGCTCGAGCCCGGTCATTCCTGGCATGACGTGATCGGTCATCATCAAATCGAGCGGCTGCTCGCTGCGCAGGATGTCGAGCGCGTGCAGGCCCGAGGTGGCGCCGATCACGCGATGGCCAAGATCCTCCAGCATCTCCGTGGTCGACATCGCGATCAAGGGATCGTCGTCGACGAACAGGATCACCGCGGAGCGCTCCAGCTTTCGCGACGGCAGCTGCGGGCTCGCTGCTTCCGCCAGTACGGTCGCAACCGGCAGCATCAGCGTTGCGGTGGTGCCCTGGCCTTCGATGCTGGAAAGCTGCAGCGTGCCGCCGAGCTGCACGGCGAGCCCATGCACCATCGACAGTCCGAGCCCGGTGCCCTTGCCGAGCGGCTTTGACGAGAAGAACGGCTCGATCGCGCGCTTCAGGATCTCCGGCGACATCCCGGTGCCGGTATCGATCACCGACAGCCTGATATACCTGCCCGGCTTGAGCGCCGGATCCTTCACGGCCTGATCTTCCGACACCTTGATGTCGATCGCGCCGCCATCGGGCATCGCATCGCGCGCGTTGATCGCGAGATTGAGGATCGCAAGCTCGAGCTGGTTGGCGTCGATCCGCGCCGGCGGCAGGGCTTCGGGCAAATCAAGATGCAATGCGATCCGCGGCCCCAGCGAGCGTTCGAGCAGATTGCTCATGCCCTGGATCAAGACGCGCAGATCGACCGGCACCACGCGCAGATCTTGCTGCCGGGCAAAGGCGAGCAGCCGCTGCGTCAGCGAGGCGCCGCGCTCGGCCCCCTGCATTGCGCCGTCGATGAGACGATGCAGGCGCTGGTCGCCCGGCAGACGCTTGCGCAAGAGTTCGAGATTGCCCATCACCGCCATCAGCAGATTGTTGAAGTCATGGGCGATGCCACCGGTGAGCTGGCCGACGATCTCCATCTTCTGCGCATGGCGGAGCTGCTCCTGCGCCTTTTCGCGCGCGGCGACTTCTTTCAGGAGGTCGGCGGTACGCTGTTCGACGCGCTGCTCCAGCGTCGCCGTCAATTCCGAAAGCGCAATGCGCTCGGCTGCGAGCTGCGCCAGCAGGTTTTCGCGCTCGATCTCGGCGGTCTTGCGCAAGGTAATGTCGGAGCAGACGCCAACCAGCGACCTGAGACTGCCGTCGGGCCGCCGCACGGCGCGGGCGCGCACGTCGAGCCAATGCTGCGAGCCGTCCGGCCAGATCACGCGGTATTCGATCGCGTAGTGCTTGCCGGTGCGGATGCTTTGCTCGAGGACGCCAAGTCGCCGCTCGCGGTCGTCGGGATGTACGGCGTCGAGGAGCTCCGGATAGGTGAAGTGCTCGCTCGCGCGACGCCCGAAATAGGTCTTGCAGATGTCCGAGGCCTCGAGCTCGAATTCCGGCAAATGCAATTCCAGCGCGCCGAGCTGGCCGGCATTCAGCGCGGTCTGCAGCAGGCTCTCGCTCTCGGTGAGATCTTCGAGAATGGCGCGGGTCTGGTACTGGCGGCGCCGGCCACGCACCGCGGAGCCGACGATGCTCGCAAGCGTGGTGGGATGAAACGGGCGCTCGATGAAGGTGACATTGCCCAGGATCTTGCCGAGCCGTACCGCGCCCGGATCACGCTCCAGGCTGCCGCCCTGGGTCAGAAGCACGATCGGGAAATCTGACCATGCCGGCTGATCGTTGAGCCATCGCGTCAGGTCGGTCAAATCCGCCCCCTTGATCGCGTCGTCGGCAATGACGGCAAGGCCGGCGCCGCTTGCGATCTCGCGCCTCAGCACAGCGAGATCACCGCAGATGTTGGCGTAGTAGCCGGCGTCGCGGATCAGGCAGGCAGTCTCGACCGCTTCACGCTCGCTCGAGGCAAGGACCACCGCACGCTCAGAGGAAGGACCGGGCCTCACAACACGCTCCGGCTTGAAAAGGACTTGGCTGCAATAGGATAGGAAGTGCCGACGGCTGACGCTTGCCTGGCAGCGAGCGTCAGTCCGCCGGCGGCTAAATCAACGCGCTTCATGATGGCCCTCGACGAGTGCCAAACTCGCCCGGCCTCGAAGCGTTCCAAGGTGAGGCAGCGATTTTTCGCCGCGTTGCTCTACCGCTTCTCGATTACGAGGCTTTGCACGGCGCGGCCGAAATAGCCGCGCTCGTCGGCGAGACGCGACATCGCAAGCCCCGCCCCGTCGGGGCCGATCCAGCTTTCGCCGTCAAGCAGGATCCACTCGCCGACCGGTTGTCGCGAAAGGCTCACGGTGAGGTCGGCATTGATGAAGGTCCACTCCCGGAAATCCAGCGCGGACGAAGTGCCGTTACTGAAATCGGCGGCGACCACCGCGCGCATGGCCTGCGACACCGGCGATCCCGCGATCAGCGGCCGCTCGACGCGAAACCAGATCGCGGCAGGACCAACCATGCCGAAGCGGCCGCGGGCGGCGCGCATCGAGATACATTTGGTGAACGGGCTGCCGGCGTTATCGGCAGGCTCGAACGTCGATTGATCGGGGCCGGGAAGTCCGAGCGGCAGATCAACGACATCCGGCGGCAATGCCTGTGCCTGCGACTTGATCCGCAGCACGGAGGCCGCGACCACAGGCACACCTTCGGCCAGCAGCCGCACGCCGCAGAGCTGGATCTTGCGGCCCTCGCGCAAGATCTCGGTCTCGATGGCGAGCGGCGCGACCGGCACCGGCCGCATCAGGTCGATGGTGACGCGCGCGATCTGCATCGGCAGCGGCGTCGGCAGGGACTCGGCGGCCCACACCACCAGCGCCGCGGGCGCGGAACCGTGCTGCATCTGCGGATGCCAGGGGCCGGCGGCATCCGGGCTGGTGACGACCTTGTTGCCGTCAACGCGGAAGATGGGGTCCATGATAACTGGGCCTATTTGGTGCCGAACATGCGATCGCCGGCATCGCCGAGGCCGGGCAGGATGTAGCCGTGGTCGTTCAACCGCTCATCGATGGCCGCGGTCCAGAGCGGCACATCGGGATGCTCCTTCTGGAAATGAGCGATTCCCTCGGGAGCGGCCAGCAGGCAAACGAAGCGGATGTCACGTGCGCCACGCTTCTTCAGCAGTGTCGCACCGGCGACGGCGGAATTGCCGGTCGCCAGCATCGGGTCCATCAGGATCGCGGTGCGATCGGCCAGGTCGTGAGGCGCCTTGAAGAAATATTCCACCGCTTCCAGCGTCTCGGGATCGCGATAGAGCCCGATATGCGACACGCGCGCCGACGGCACCAGCGCGAGCATGCCGTCCAGGAAGCCGACGCCGGCGCGCAGGATCGGCGCGAAGGTCAGTTTCTTGCCTGCGATCATCGGCGCCCGCATCGGCATCAGCGGCGTCTCGATGTCGACCAGTTCGAGCGGCAGGTCTCGCGTCACCTCGTAGCAGAGCAGCATGCCGACCTCGTTCACGAGTTCCCGGAAACTCTTGATCGACCGGTCACGCTCGCGCATCAGCGTAAGCTTGTGCTGTACCAGCGGATGGTTGACGACGTTGACGGCGGCGGCGCTCATGGCGGTATTTGTCGCACAGGCGTGATGGCTGCATCAAGGGTGTGCGGACGGCGACGGGTGCCCCACTCCGTCATGGGCGGGCTTGACCCCGCCATCCACGCGTCTCCGCAAACTCCCGAAGAGCGTGGATGCCCGGGTCAAGCCCGGGCATGACGGACTAGGAAAGACGCCGCGCCAAACGAGGCGTTCACAACGCCGGATCGACGGCTTCCTCGTATTCCTTCTTGAAGCGCGCGATCAGTTCGGCGGCGGGCACGATCTTTTCGACGCTGCCGACGCCCTGGCCCGAGCCCCAGATCTCCTTCCAGGCTTTCGGCTTCGCCCGCTCGCCGGAGGCGTCGGTGCCGAAGCTCATCTTGGAGGGATCGGAGGTCGGCAGATTGTCCGGGTCCATGCCGGCGGCGACGATCGACGGCTTCAGGTAATTGCCGTGCACGCCGGTGAACAGGTTGGAATAGATGATGTCTTCGGCGGCCGAGCCGGTGATCATGTTCTTGTAGCCTTCGACGGCGTTCGCTTCTTTGGTCGCGATGAAGGCCGAGCCGATATAGGCGAAGTCGGCGCCGAGGACGCGCGCGGCGCGGATCGCCTTGCCGTTGCCCATCGCGCCCGACAGCGCGATCGGGCCGTCGAACCACTGCCGCGTCTCCGTAACGAAGGGGAACGGCGACAGCGTGCCGGCATGACCGCCCGCGCCGGCCGCCACCAGGATCAGGCCGTCGGCGCCCTTCTCGATCGCCTTGTGGGCGAACTTCTGATTGATCACGTCGTGGAAGACGATGCCGCCCCAATTGTGCACGGCCTGATTGAGCTCCTCGCGCGCGCCGAGTGAGGAGATGATCATCGGCACCTTGTGCTTCTCGCAAAGCGCGAGGTCATGATCGAGCCGGTTGTTCGATTTGTGCACGATCTGATTGACCGCGAACGGCGCCGAGGGCCGTTCCGGATGCGCCCTGTCATAGGCCGCGAGTTCTTCCTTGATGCGCCCCAGCCATTCGTCGAGCAACTCCGGCGGCCGCGCATTCAGCGCCGGAAACGATCCGACCACACCGGCCTTGCACTGCGCGATCACGAGATCAGGCACGGAGATGATGAACAGCGGCGCACCGATCACTGGAATCGACAGACGGCCCTTGAATAACGCAGGCATGGACATCAGGGAAAATCCTTCGAGCTACTTGGAAGCGAGACTCGGCTTAGGATGCCAGACATCATACCAGCAACGCAATCTTTCCAGCGTCAAGTATTGCGTCTTGGCGCTACTGCCGTAGCCCGGGTGAAGCGGAACGCGTAACCCGGGACCCCTGTGTCCTTGTCTCCGAGCGCACCCGGGTTACGCTGGCGCTCCACCCAGGCTACGAGAGCTACAGCACTACTGGCAGATCGCCCGCGTGACGAAATTTTCCGTCCGGCAGTCGTTCGGCCTGCGTTTGTGGCCGGGCAGGAACACGATCGGCGAGCATTTCTCGGCGGCATCGGTGTCCAGGCTCTTGCCTTCCTTGTAACCCTTGCTCTGGCAGAGCCTGTCGGCGCCGGCCTTGCAGTCTGGCGCGCCGTTGGCTGCCACCAGGCAGGCCGCGCGGCCGGTGACGATCAATGACGGTCTTGTGAGGGCAGACAGGTTCTCGCCCGCATCCCTGACGCTGTTGTTGAGGTCGTCGACGGTCTCGCCCGGGCTCTTCAAGGACGGCAGGATCGACCTGGACTTTTCGAACAGCTTGCCGATCTCGTTGATGAGGCCGGGGTTCTCCTCACGCGCGGGTGGCGGAGCTTGGTTCGGCTGGGGCTGTGACTGGACACCGAGCGAGATTGGAGGCGCGGCCTGCGAAAAAGCGAGATCGGAGGCGAGCATCAGTGTCGACACGACAACAGCCGCCTTGGCGACGGGCGGTCCGATGCGAAACGAAAGCTCGACTCGATCACGCATGCCGAAGCGTAACCGAGGACGACGACACGGCAAAGCGCTTTACGCCACACCTATCGCCCTCATCCCGAGGAGCCGCGCAAGCGGCGTCTCGAGGGATGGGCCACGGGCTCGGTTGGGGCCTCATGGTTCTCAAGGCGATGCGAAGCATCGTCCGGAGACGGCGCTTACACGCCTCCTCACCATGAGGAGTTAGAGCACCGGTTTTGTCGCGCAGGATCAAACCAGCTTGAAGGCGATGTAGAAGCCGAACACCAGGACGATTGCGCCGAGCGCGACGTAGAAGCCCAGCCGCTTCTCCAATTCCTTGCGGATGAAATCGCCGTAGCGGTTGAGCAGGACCGCGACAATGAAGAAGCGGCCGCCGCGCGCGACGATCGAGCACAGGATGAACAGCCAGATGTTATAGCCGGCAAAGCCCGAGGTGATGGTGACGAGCTTGTAGGGGATCGGGGTCAAGCCCTTGAGCAGGATGATCACCGCGCCCCATTCGGCATAGGAGGCGCGGAAGGCGTCGACCTTGTCGCCGAGGCCGTAGATGGTGATCAGCCAATGGCCGACCGAGTCATAGAGCAGCGCGCCGATGGCGTAGCCGAGCACGCCGCCGGCGACCGACGCGATCGTGCAGACGGTGGCGAACCACCACGCGCGCCTCGGCTGCGCGAGCGACATCGGCAGCAGCATGATGTCGGGCGGAACCGGGAAGAATGAGCTTTCAGCGAAGGCGACCGCCGCGAGAATCCAAAGCGCGTAGGGTTTGTCGGCGGCGTCGATGCACCAGTCGTAGATCCGTTTCAGCATGGGCGCGATCAACCATCATGGAGCGCATTTGTCCATGCCGGCAAAAGAGGATTGTTGGCGGGTCAGCGCCGCTTCCGCAGGCTGCTTTCGAGCGCGACAATTCGCCGCCGCACGACCGGCTCGGCCGACGGCTTGGCCAGTCTGGCGCCAGTCTTCGGCAGTTTTTCGGCGATTCCGAGCAGATGTTCGCGCCGTTCCATCTCTTTCCAGACATCCTCCGGCTTGACGCCGGCGGCTGCCCACAAAACAGTCAGATTATAGAGAAGGTCGGCGCTCTCGCGCACCACCGCGTCGGTCTTGCCGCTGAGGGCATCGATCACGACCTCGATCGCTTCCTCGGCCAGCTTCTTGGCCATCTTTGACGGCCCGCGCTGAAACAGCCGGGCGGTGCGCGACGTCGCCGGATCGAGATGCCGGGCCGCGAGAACCGCCTGATAGAGCCGTTCGACCGAATCACTCATTTCTCAAGCCTAATTCAAACCTCTGGCCAGCGTATTAACGCGCAACCATGACACGCAAAAAAATCCACCGGCCGCGCGGGCGGCCGGTGGATGTCGTTGCGATCAAGATTACGTTTACCAGCTCGCGATCGGGTGACCGCGATAATACGGCACGCCGCGGCCATAGCCGCCGCCGTAATAATACGGACCGCCGCCATAGTAGGCCGGACCACCGTAATAGACCGGGCCGCCACCATAGTAGCCGTAGGAATCATAGTAATCACGGCGGTTCTGGGCGGCGGCGATCGCAAGCCCCGCGCCAACGATGCCGGCAAAGGCGGCCGCAGCAGCCGCGCCACCACCGCCACCGCGATAGTATCGCCGGCGCGCGCTGATATCGGTGACGTCACTGGTGCCGGTCTGCGCCGTGACCTCCTTGGCCTTCGGGGCCGAGCCCGCATAGGCCATCGACGGCTCGACCGCCGTCAGCGCGACCGCCGCGACGGTGGCCAGCGCGGCTCCGCGGCCGATCGATGAAAACACACCTTTTCGCGCAAACATCTGAGTAGTCCTCCGTGGAAGCTCGGCCCGTCGGGCCACTCATAGCCAACCACGGGTGCGATCCTAAGTTCCCCAAACCAAACGCAGGCTGAACGATCCCTGGCGAAATCGTGGCAGTCATCAAGCATTCAGGTTAGAAGCGGCAGAATGGCACCGCTGAACGGGCGAAAACGCGCGTTCGGCGTCACGAAACAGACATACCCAGCGCGACAGATTGTCTCGCGTCTCCTGACGTCATCATGCGCGTAACCTCAACTTCCACCCGCCGCGACTTCCTGGGCCTTGCGATCGGCCTCGGCGCCAGCCTGTGCCCTCGCGCAAGCCGCGCGCAGAGCGCAGGCGCCGCCAGGCAGCCGATCACGATCCAGCTTACGCTCGACCGCCCGATCGACGCGGCGGCGTCGCCCTTCGTGATGGCAGCCGTCGGCGGATCGTTCGGTGCGGAGGGACTTGCGGTCACCACCAACATCGTCAGCGGATCGCAGGACGCGATCGCGCGCGTCGGCGCGGGGATGAGCGATTTCGCGCTGGTTGACATCAACACGCTGATCCGCGCGCGCGACCGGCAGGACGCGGCCCCGGTCAAAGCGATCTTCGTGCTGTTCA
Organism: Bradyrhizobium sp. LeoB3; assembly: GCF_055456055.1. Classification (NCBI taxonomy): domain Bacteria; kingdom Pseudomonadati; phylum Pseudomonadota; class Alphaproteobacteria; order Hyphomicrobiales; family Nitrobacteraceae; genus Bradyrhizobium; species Bradyrhizobium sp. LeoB3. The sequence goes on along the minus strand of NZ_JBVBEF010000057.1, from coordinate 38,694 downwards.
ACCACGCGCCCTACGCCATCATCGCGCGCAGGAGCCGCGGCATTCGCGCCCTCTCCGACATCGAGGGCAAGAATCTCGGCGTCGCCGAGGGCGATCTCTCGATCCGGCTGTGGCCTGCGGTCGCCAGGCAGAACGGCATCAAGCCGGCAAGCGTGAAGCAGAGCAGCATCAGCGCCGCGGTCCGCGAGCCGATGCTGTCGGCCGGACAGGTCGACGCGGTCACCGGCTTCTCCTATCTGTCGGCGATCAACCTGCGCGATCGCGGCGTGCCGGCGGACGATCTCGCGGTGCTGCGCTTCGCAGACTACGGCTGCGAGGCCTATGGCGCCGCGCTGATCGTCAACCCGAATTTGGCAGCCGCCAAGCCCGAGGCCGTGAAGGGCTTTGTGCGGGCGGCGATCACGGGAACACATCTTGCGATCAAGGACCCGGGGCGCGCGGTGACCGAGGTGGTGAGCCGCATGGACGCCGGCTCGCGCGAACTGGAATCCGAGCGGCTGCGCGCCATCATCGGCGACAACATCCTCACCGCGGAAGTGAAGCAGCACGGCCTCGGCGGCATCGATACGGTCAGGTTCGAGCGGTCGATCGACCAGATCGCGGAGGATTTCAAATTCCAGAAGCGGCCGACCGCGACGGATATTTTCGATGACGCCTTCCTGCCGCCGGCCGACGCGCGCGTGGTGAATTGAGCAAATGTTTCCCTTGCGCAAGCGCCTGTCCCTCATGGTGAGGAGCGCCGTCAGGCGCGTCTCGAACCATGAGGCCCCGCCAGTGGCCTCATCCTTCGAGACGCCGCTGCGCGGCTCCTCAGGATGAGGTTCAAGAGCGTGGCCCGCGGACCGAAATCACACAACGTGGATAATATCTTTCGCTAACCATCGCGCTCTGGTTCTCGCCTGCGATCCCGGATTACAATGGCGGCATGTCGCTGCTTCGTCTTTATGTTCGCGTGCTCGAATTGCTCGGCAAGGAGGCGCGGCTCGGCTGGATCCTGGCCGGCGCCAATCTCCTGCTCGCCTGCGCGCAATTCGCCGAGCCGGTGCTGTTCGGCAAGATCGTCGATGTACTCTCGGGCAAGCCGGTCACCGGGCTGATCGCATCCACCTCGCCATGGCCGCTGCTCGCGGCCTGGGTCGCGTTCGGCCTGTTCACAATCGGGTGTAGCGCCATCGTGGCGCTGCATGCCGACCGGCTCGCGCATCGCCAGCGGCAGGCAGTTCTGACCGATTATTTCGAGCACATCCTGCAACTGCCGCTGACCTTCCACACCGGCACCCATTCGGGACGGCTGATGAAGGTGATGCTGAACGGCACGGACGCGCTGTGGCGGCTCTGGCTCGGCTTCTTCCGCGAGCATTTCGCCGCAATCCTGTCGCTGGTCGTGCTGTTGCCGCTGTCGCTCTACATCAACTGGCGGCTTGCGATCCTGCTGTTCGCGCTCTGTGTCGTCTTCACCGTGCTGACGACGCTGGTGGTGCGCAAGACCTACGGCATGCAGAGCGAGGTCGAGGAGCACTACAGCGATCTCTCCGCGCGCGCCTCCGACGCGCTCGGCAATGTCGCGCTGGTGCAGAGTTTCGTGCGTATCGACTCGGAGGTGCAGGGCCTGCGCTTCGTCGCCGACAAGCTGCTCGCCGCACAAATGCCCGTGTTGTCGTGGTGGGCCCTGGTGACCGTGATCACGCGCGCCTCCACCACCATCACCGTGCTTGCGATCTTCACGGTCGGCATCGTGCTGAACCAGCAGGGACTGACCTCGGTCGGCGAGATCGTGATGTTCGTCTCCTTCGCGACCATGCTGATCCAGAAGCTCGAGCAGGTGGTGAGCTTCATCAACAACGTGTTCATGGAAGCGCCGCGCTTGAAGGAATTCTTCGACGTGCTCGACGCGGTGCCGGCGGTGCGCGACCGTCCCGGCGCGATGGATGCGGGCCGGCTGTCGGGTCTCATCGAATTCAACGATGTCTCCTTCTCCTATGACGGCAAGCGGCCGGCAGTGGAGGATTTGACCTTCACCGCGCTGCCCGGCCAGACCATCGCGCTGGTCGGCTCGACCGGCGCCGGCAAGTCGACCGCGATCGCGCTGCTGCACCGCGCCTTCGACCCGCAGTCTGGCATCATCAAGATCGACGGCATGGACATCCGCGCGCTGAAGCTGACTGCGCTGCGAAGGAACATCGGCGTGGTGTTCCAGGAGGCGCTATTGTTCAACCGCTCGCTTGCCGAGAACCTGCGCGTCGGCAAGCCTGATGCCACCGACGAGGAACTTCGCACGGCAGCAGCCCGGGCGCAGGCGCTGGACTTCATCGAGCGTAGCGAGAAGGGTTTTGATACCCACGCCGGCGAGCGCGGCCGCATGCTGTCGGGCGGCGAGCGGCAACGCTTGTCGATCGCCCGCGCGCTTCTGAAGGATCCGCCGATCCTGATCCTGGACGAGGCGACCAGCGCGCTCGACGCCGTCACCGAGGCCAAGGTCAACGCCGCTCTCGATGAAGTGATGAAAGGCCGTACCACCTTCGTGATCGCGCATCGCCTCTCCACCATCCGCCACGCCACCCGCATCCTGATGTTCGACAATGGCAGGGTGATCGAAAGCGGAACTTTCGATGAACTCGTCGCGAAAGGCGGCCGTTTTGCCGATCTGGCGCGGGCCCAGTTCATGGTTCAGGAGAACGCGCGGACGAGCCTGCAGGCAGAATAGGTCGCGGTCCACCGGCCGCGGAATTGTCGAAATTCGGCCGATTTCGTCCACGATTAAATAACCCGACCTCTGTTCTCGAAAGGCGGCCCGGTATAGGGTTTGCATCGCCGCAAAATTGGCCGGCGCCGGACACGCTTGAAACCGGAACGTCACATCTGAAAGTCCCACCTTGCCCAACGCGTTTGTTCAAGGCGGGTCTCCAAGGACCGGACCAGGATAGTGCACCTTCTTCGCCCGCTGCTTCGCCGATCGCTTCTCCTCTTCGTCGCCGCCGCGGCCCTCGCTCTCGCGCCGCGCGCGACCAACGCCGAGGCGCTGCTGTTGGTGGAAGCCGATAGCGGAAAGGTGCTGCAGGCTGACAACGCGACCATGCCCTGGTATCCGGCATCGGTCACCAAGCTGATGACCGCCTATGTGACGCTGAAGGCGGTGAAGGACGGCCGCATCTCGCTCGACACGCTGCTCACGGTCTCGCCGACGGCCGCCTCGCAATCGCCGTCGAAGATGGGCTTCCGCCCGGGCACGCAGGTCACCGTCGACAATGCGCTGAAGATGATGCTGGTGAAGTCGGCCAACGACATGGCGGTCGTGCTCGCTGAAGGCGTCGGCGGATCGATCGACGGCTTCTCCGCGATGATGAACGAGACCGCGCAGAAGCTCGGCATGGTGCAGACGAGCTACGTCAATCCGAACGGACTGCCGGCGGACGGTCAGATCACCTCGGCGCGCGACCTTGCGATCCTCGCCCGCGCCATCATCCGCGATCTCCCGGAATACGAATATTTCGTGCACATCCCCTCGATCCGCTTCGGGCGCCGGGTCACGCAGAACTTCAACCGCCTGATCGGCCGCTATCCCGGCGCTGACGGCTTCAAGACCGGCTTCATCTGCGCCTCCGGCTACAACCTCGTTGCGTCGGCGACGCGCGACGGCAAGCGGCTGATCGCAGTGGTGCTCGGCGCCTCGTCGGGCCGGATGCGCGCGGTGCGCGCGGCGCAACTGCTCGATCGCGGCTTCGCCAATAACGGCCTGTCCTGGCTCAAGCCCTCGCTCGGCACGGTGGAGAATCTGGCGCCGATCGACGCCACGCCGCCGAACCTGCGCGACGAGATGTGCGGCCCCAAGCGCAAGCGGCCGGCGAGCGACGAGGATGAGGACACTGTCGCCAGCAGCACAAGCAGCAGCAGCGGCGAGACCGGCGCAACCTTCTTCGCCGCCGCCCTGCCACCGCCGCTGTTCAAGCCGGCTGACTTGCTGGCGCAGCCTGCGGAGGCGTCCGAGCCGGTCGTGGTCTATACCGGCCCAACGCGGACGGGTGCGGCGCTGATCGCCGCGGTTGCGGCGGACAGCGAGAAGGACACGCCAAAGCCACACAAGAGGAAGGCGCATGTCGCGGCCAAGAAGCCCGACGCTTCTGCCGAGGCCAAGTCGGACGGTAAGTCCGACGCCAAGCCGGCTGCAAAGCAGGCCAAAGCGGATACCAAGCAAGCCGCTAAGCCGGAGGCCAAGCCAGCGGCGAAGCCTGCCGCTGTGCGGCATGCCAGCGCCAAGTCGAATGGCGCGGCCGCAAAGCCTTCGGAGAAGCCCGCTGCCACCGCGGGTGATAAGCCAGCCGCCAAGCCGGCGAAGCCGAAGGCGGCGGCCAAGCCGAAGAACGACAGCAGCAAGCCGGCCAGTTAACCGCGCCGCAACATCCCCCGATCTGCAGATGCGTCGAACGGGCGCGGGCGGCTTGCCATCGGCTGCTGGCTAGCCCAATACTGCCCAAAAGAAGGCAGTCCGGGCCAACGTCCCGGGACGAGGAGAGAGGGGATTTCCATGGAGCGCATCTGGCTCAAGCACTACCCGGCCGGCGTGCCCGCCGACATCGACGTTACGCAATACTCATCGCTGGTTGAGCTGCTCGAGGAAAGCTTTGCGAACTTCGCCGACCGCAAGGCCTTCATCTGCATGGACAAGGCGATCAGCTATCGCGAGCTCGACGAGATGTCGACCGCGCTCGGCGCCTACTTGCAGAGCCTCGGCCTGCAAAAGGGCGCGCGCGTCGCGCTGATGATGCCGAACGTGCTGCAATATCCGATCTCGACCGCCGCCGTGCTGCGCGCGGGATATGCCGTCGTCAACGTCAACCCGCTCTACACCCCGCGCGAGCTCGAGCACCAGCTCAAGGATTCCGGCGCGGAAGCCATCATCGTTCTAGAGAATTTCGCCAGCACCGTGCAGCAGGTGCTCGGCAAGACGTCGGTCAAGCACGTCATCGTCGGCAGCATGGGCGACCTGCTCGGCTTCAAGGGCGTGATCGTCAATCTGGTGGTGCGCCGGGTGAAGAAGATGGTGCCGCCGTTCTCGATCCCGCGCGCCGTCCCGTTCAATGCCGCTGTCGCTGCGGGCCGTGGCATGAAGCTCAACCGGCCCAGGATCACGCCCGACGACGTCGCCTTCCTGCAATATACCGGCGGCACCACCGGCGTCTCCAAGGGAGCCACCCTGCTCCACCGCAACATCGTCGCCAATGTGTTGCAGAATGACGCCTGGCTGCAGCCCGCGATCAAAAAGCCGCCGCATGTCGACCAGCTCTTCATCGTCTGCGCGCTGCCGCTCTACCACATCTTCGCGCTGACCGCCTGCTATCTGCTGGCGGTGCGCGCCGGCGGCGTCAACCTCCTGATCCCGAACCCGCGCGACCTGCCCGGCTTCGTCAAGGAGCTCGCGAAGTACCAAGTCAACAGCTTCCCCGCCGTCAACACGCTCTACAACGGCTTGTTGAACACGCCCGGCTTCGACAAGCTCGACTTCTCCAAGCTGAAGACCTCCTTCGGCGGCGGCATGGCGACGCAAAAGCCCGTGGCCGAGAAATGGCTGGCGGTGACCGGCTGCGCGCTATCGGAAGGCTACGGCCTGTCCGAGACCTCGCCGACGCTGACCTGCAACCCGGCAGACACCGACAAGTTCTCCGGCTCGATCGGCCTGCCCGTGCCTTCGACGTATCTCTCGATCCGCGACGATGACGGCAATGAACTGCCGCTCGGACAGGCCGGCGAGATCTGCGCCAAGGGCCCGCAGGTGATGTCAGGCTACTGGAACCGGCCGGACGAGACCGCGCGAGTGATGACCGCGGACGGCTATTTCCGCACCGGCGACATCGGGGTGATGGACGAGAACGGCTACACCAAGATCGTCGACCGCAAGAAGGACATGATCCTGGTCTCCGGCTTCAACGTCTATCCGAACGAGATCGAGGAAGTGATCGCGAGCCATCCGGGCGTGCTCGAATGCGCCGTGATCGGCGTGACCGACGCCAAGACCAGTGAGGCCGTGAAAGCCTTCATCGTCCGCAAGGACCCGAGCCTCACCGCCGAGGAGATCATCAAGTTCTGCGGCACCCAGCTCACCAACTACAAGGTGCCGAAGCAGATCGAGTTCAGGACCGAGCTGCCGAAGACCAATGTCGGCAAGATCCTGCGCCGCGAATTGCGTGACGAGAAGAAGCCGGCGGCTGCGGCCTGAATTCGCGCGCGAGCGGACATGCGGACCATGATTGACGTTCGCGATGTCACGCCGGGCGATATCCTGGCGTTCTGGCGGGGCGCCGGCCCCGATCGCTGGTACGCGCGCGACGATGTGTTCGATGCGGAAATACGCGACCGCTATCTCGAGCTCTGGCGGAAGGCGGCGGGCGGCGAGTTGTCGTCATGGGAGATGAGCGATGAGGGCGCACTGGCGCTCGTCATCGTGCTCGACCAGTTTCCCCGCAACATGTTCCGCGGCAATGCCCTGACCTATTCAAGCGACGCGCTGGCGCGCGAGGCGGCGCACCGGGCCATCAGCCGAGGCGTGGACGCGCGAATCGACCCCGACCTGCTCGAATTCCTCTACATGCCCTTTATGCATTCGGAGCATCTGCCCGACCAGATGCGCTGCATCGAACTGTTCCGCAACATCGGCAATACGGAGCAGCTCGAATACGCCGAGGGGCACGCCGATGTCATCCGGCGGTTCGGCCGTTTCCCTCACCGCAACCGCATCCTGGGCCGCGTGACCACGCCCGATGAGCAGGCCTTCCTGGATCAGGGCGGATTTTCCGGATGATGACGGAACGGTGAAGGCGCGCGCCCGTTGCGGTTTTGAGCCCCACGAATATTGTGCCGGCAAGCTGCACGGTCTACAAAACATCAGCTCATTCAGGGAGACTGGACGATGACGATCCAAGTTGGCGGCAAGCTGCCGGATGCCAAGTTTCGCGTGATGACCGAGGAAGGTCCGCAGGTGCGGACAACAGATGATGTCTTCAAGGGCAAGAAGGTGGCACTATTCGCCGTGCCCGGCGCCTACACCGGCACCTGCCACAAGATGCATCTGCCGAGCATCTTCCTCAACGCCTACGCCATCAAGGACAAGGGCGTCGACACCATCGCGATCGTCTCGGTCAACGATGCCTTCGTCATGAACGCCTGGAAGCGGGACACCGACCAGCGCGACGAGGCGCTGTTCCTCGCCGACGGCAATGCCGATTTCACCAAGGCGATCGGCATGGAGCTCGACGCCTCCGGCAACGGCCTTGGCATCCGCTCCAAGCGCTATTCGATGCTGGTCGAGGATGGCGTGGTGAAGAAGCTCAACCTCGAACCGGCCCCTGGCAAGGTCGAGGTCTCCGGCGGCGATACGCTGCTGGCGCAGCTGTAAGCTTTACCGCGTCATTGCGAGCAAAGCGAAGCAATCCACCTCACCACTTGCGGAGACATGGATTGCTTCGTCACTAGGCTCCCCGCAACGACGAGCTGAGGCTACGGAACGCCGTCATGCCCGGGCTTGTCCCGGGCATCCACGCCTTTGCTTCCGAACGCGCAGCGACCCGTGGATGGCCGGGACGAGCCCGGCCATGACGAATGCGGCAAAATTGCGCGCTACTGCCCCACTCTCTCCTTGAGCCGGGCCATGGCGACGCCTTCGCGGGCGAGCTGGTCGGCGCGCTCGTTTTCGGCGTGGCCGGCGTGGCCCTTGATCCAGTGCCAGCGCACCTCGTGCGGCTTCAGCGCGGCATCGAGCCGCTGCCATAGCTCGACGTTCTTCACCGGCTTCTTGTCGGCGGTGCGCCAGCCGTTCTTCTTCCAGCCGAAGATCCAGCCGGTGATGCCCTGGCGGACATATTGGCTGTCGGTGGTGAGATCGACCACGCAGGGCTTCTTCAGCGCCTCCAGCGCCGAAATCGCCGCCATCAATTCCATGCGGTTGTTGGTGGTATGGGCCTCGCCGCCCTTCAATTCCTTCTCGACGTCGCCGAATTTCAGGATCGCGCCCCAGCCGCCCGGGCCGGGATTGCCCGAGCAGGCGCCATCGGTGAAAACAGTCACGTGCGGCTTGTCGCTCACGCCACGCACCCTGCCTGCGTCACGCCGTAGTCGCGCAGCGTCTTCACGCTCTGGTGGAAGCGCAGCTTCCGCGCGTATTCCAGCGGGTCCTTGGGCTTCACCAGCGCACCCGCCGGCACGTTGAGGAAATCGACCAGGCGCGTCAGCAGGAAGCGCAGCGCGGCGCCGCGCGCAAGCAGCGGCAGCGCCGCCTGCTCTCCTTCCGATAGCGACCGCGCCCGGCCGTACGCATTGAGCAGCGCGCGCGCCTTGGTCGCGTTGAAGGAATGGTCCGGCTCGAAGCACCAGGCATTGAGGCAGATCGCGACGTCATAGGCCAGGATGTCATTGCAGGAGAACGGGAAGTCGATCAGGCCGGACAGCCTGTCGCCGAGGAAGAACACGTTGTCCGGAAACAGATCGGCATGAATGACGCCGACCGGCAGATCGGCCGGCCAGTTCGCCTCGAGATAGCCGAGCTCGCACTCGACGAAATCGCGCAGGCCCGCCTGCACGCTGTCGGCGCGCCCGCTGGCGAGATCGAACAGCGGCCGCCAGCCGGCGACCGAGAGCGGGTTCTTCCGGAACATCGGAAAATCGAGCCCGGCAAGATGCATTTTCGCCAGCGCCTCGCCGACCGCTCCGCAGTGCCCGACAGTCGGCCGCCGCGGCCACATGCCTTCGAGGAAATTGATGATCGCCGCTGGCCGCCCGGCAAGCCGGCTATAGACCTCGCCGTGGCGGTTTCGCGCCGGCTGCGGGCAGCTCACACCGCGCTCCGCCAGATGCGCCATCAGCGACAGGAAATACGGAAGATCATCCTCCGCCACGCGCTTTTCGTACAGCGTCAGGATGAACGAGCCGCGGCTCGTGTGCAGCAGGAAGTTGGAATTTTCGACGCCTTCGGCGATCCCCTTATAGGAGAGGAGTTCGCCGATGTCGTAACTCTTGAGGAATTCCGCTAGCTCTTCGGCGGCGACGTCGGTGTAGACCGCCATAAAAGACTACTCGGCGGCGGCTTCGGGACGCAGCGAGCGCGGCAGCGGGAAGAACTCGTTTTCTTCCGCCGCCGACACGGTCTCGACATGCAATTCAAAGCGCTCGGCGAACGCGTCCATGATCTCTTCTACGATCACTTCCGGCGCGGAGGCGCCGGCCGTGATGCCGAGGCTGCTGATGCCCTCAAATCGCGCCCAATCGATATCGCTGGCACGCTGCGCCAGCACCGCGATCGGGCAGCCCTCGCGCTCGGCGACCTCGCGCAGGCGCTGCGAGTTGGAGGAGTTCGGCGCGCCGACCACGATCAGCGCATCGACCACCGGAGCCACCTTCTTCACCGCGAGCTGGCGGTTGGTGGTGGCGTAGCAGATGTCTTCCTTGTGCGGCCCGTTGACGTTCGGGAAGCGCTCCTTGAGCAGCGCGACGATCTCGGCGGTATCGTCGATCGACAGCGTGGTCTGGGTCACAAAGGCGAGGTTGTTGGGATCCTTCGGGGTGAAGGTCTTGGCGTCCTCGGCGGTCTCGATCAGGGTCACGGCGCCGGGCGGCAACTGGCCGAGCGTGCCGACCACCTCCGGGTGGTGGGAATGCCCGATCAGGAGGATTTCCCGCCCCCGCTTGAAATGGATGGCCGCTTCCCGGTGCACCTTGGTGACCAGCGGACAGGTGGCGTCCAGCGAGAACAAATGGCGCGCCTGAGCATCCGCCGGAACCGATTTCGGAACCCCATGGGCGGAAAAAACCACCGGCGCGGTGGTATTTTCGGGGATTTCGGCCAGTTCCTCGACGAAAATCGCGCCCTTCTTCTTCAGGCCGTCCACGACGTATTTGTTGTGAACGATCTCGTGCCGGACATAAACCGGGGCGCCGTAGATCGTCAGCGCCCGTTCCACGGTGTCGATGGCCCGGACCACCCCGGCACAAAAGCCGCGTGGCGAACAAAGCACGATTCTCAGGTCAGGTTTGGCTGGCATGGAGCGATCTCGCGACCGAATCACCCCTTGCCGGCGGCAGGGAACGGTCAGTTGGGGTAGGACTTGGGCTCGGTTTCCGGCGGTGTCAAGGCACTCTAGCAGAACCATTGCGCCACCGGTACCCGAAGGATTATATAGGGCTTAATTCCCGTCATCGCTGATGACCCCCCGGTTTCGCCTCCAAAGAGGTGGGCGAAGCACAAAGGAGATTTGCCATGAGCAACGCACCTCTGATGCCCAAGGCGACCGCCGTCTGGCTACTCGATAATACCGCGCTGACCTTCGACCAGGTCGCCGATTTCACCAAGATGCACCCGCTGGAGGTCCGCGCCATCGCCGACGGCGACGCCGCCCAGGGCATCAAGGGCATGGATCCGATCTCGACCGGCCAATTGAGCCGCGACGAGATCGAAAAGGGCGAAAGGGACCCCAACTATCGCCTCAGGCTCGGCGAGAGCAAGGTGGTGCTGCCGGCCGCCGCCAAGCGCAAGGGCCCGCGCTACACCCCGGTGTCGCGCCGCCATGAGCGCCCGAGCGCGATCCTGTGGCTGGTCCGCAACCATCCCGAACTGAAGGACGCCCAGATCATGCGGCTGGTCGGAACCACCAAGACCACGATCGCCAGCGTCCGCGACCGCACCCACTGGAATACCTCGACGCTGACCCCGATGGACCCGGTGACGCTCGGCCTGTGCTCGCAGATCGAGCTCGATTTCGAGGTGCAGCGCGCCGCCAAGGAGAAGCCCGCCACCGCCACCTATGGTGGCGCCACGCTGCTGCCGGCCTCCGAGACCACGCGGAAGGAGCCGGAGTTCGAGCCTGCCGAGAAGACGAGCGACGACCTCAACGTCGATGCCGTGTTCGCCAAGCTGAAGACGATCGGCGGCAAGAAGGCGGACGAGGAGGAGTAGGGCTCCTCCGCTTCGAGCATCGGAAACAAAAACGCGGCGGGATACCCGCCGCGTTTTTGTTTAGAGCAATACAGCAAGCGCCGACCCGGTTGCGCGTGATGACGGCGGATGGATCGCCCTCACGCCTTCTTCAGGAACTCCGTGCGCAGGACCAGGCCCTTGACCTTGTCGGTGCGGCCTTCGATCTCGTCCTCGTTATCGGTGAGGTGGATGTTCTTGATCACCGTGCCGCGCTTCAAGACCGTGGACGAGCCTTTCAGCTTCAGGTCCTTGATCAGCGTGACGCTGTCGCCTTCGGCGAGCAGCGCGCCGTTTGAATCCCTGACCTTGATTTCCATGTGATGCTTTCCGCGACGCGCGCTGAGATGAGAACACTCTTTCTTAGCGCAATTCGATTTCGTCCGTCATCTCATGCGGGCTCAGCATCAAGGCGGCTGGCGGCGCCGGAGCCCGGCTCCCGGCGCCGCCGCCCCCCGCGGCGTCAGAACTTGTAGACGACGCCGCCGCCCACCAGCCACGGATCGATATTGGCGCGCCCGGTGACTGGAATTGCGTTGTTGACGGTTGCCGAGTAGTCCGGCCGCAGCCACAGCTTCTTCACGTCGACGTTGAGGCCCCAGTGGCGGTCGAGCATGTAGTCGAAGCCGAACTGGACCGCGGCGCCGACCTGGTTGCTGATGTGCAGATCCGTCACCGCGAGGCCGCCGACCGGCGTGTTGGCCGCGGACTGGTTGAAGAACACGGTGTAGTTGATGCCGGCACCGATGTACGGCTTGAACGCGCCGAGCCCGGTGAAGTGATATTGCAGGGTCAGCGTCGGCGGCAACAGCCAGGCCTTACCGATGTCGAGCCCGTTGAGCGCCCCGGTACCGCTGATGTGATGCCTGGTCGCGCCAAGGATGAGTTCGGCCGCCAAGTTCTCGGTGAAGAAATAGGTGATGTCGAGCTCCGGGATGACCTGGTCGCTGATCGAGAGCCCCGAATTCGGTGACGACAGGCCCGGAACGCCGAAGACGTTAACCGAGCTGCCGCCCGCATCCGGCAACACGCCGAGCGCGCGCACACGGATCATCCAGGGGTTGAAAGGCTCGACCACCGGCGGTGCCTTCGCCTTGTAAACCGGCGCCAGATCCGCAGCCTGCGCCGAGATGGTGGCCCCACCGAACGCCGCCGCAAGCACGAGCGACGCCGTCAACATTGTTCTTCTCATCAAATTCCCCATCGCCAAGTCTTCCATCGCCAAGTCCGCGCGGAAAGTCGCGCGTTGCCTCTCTCAGACCAGAAGCGGGGCGGTGAAGGATTTGATGCGGATCAAATCAGACGAGACATGGCGTGATTGAGTCACACCGTTGCAAAAGTATCACGGCAAACACCGATGCGATTCAGTCGTAGCGGTAACACACGACCGCGCTCGTCATACTTCGCGGGCATGACAACGGAGATTCGCGAAGCACTATCCGAGCGTGATGTCTTCCGTCACCTCGTGCTTGAGCCCGACAGCGTCGATCGTCAGCGTCATTTTTGCAGTCAGCTTCTCGTGGCCTTTGAGACGGCCGGCGTCGATGCCGTCGCGTACGGCCTTTTCGATCTCGCGCTGGGAGGTGATGCCGACGCGCTTCAGGAATCGGCGCAGGCTTTCGTTGAAGACGTCTTCGTTCATGACGGTCCTCCTTGGCTCATGGCCTCACCGGATTGTTGAGCATGTCTTCGGCGAGATTGCGCTGCCGGCGGTCGGTCCTCGCTTCGGCGTTCTGCCGCTGGACGTCGCGGTCCTTGCGGCAGGCGACATATTCGGGCGAGCCCTGCTGGACATTGTTGGCGCGGCAGAACGCGTCGTCATCGCCCGCGGCGTCTGCCAGCGGCGCAGATCTATGCTCGAGGCAGCCGGCGAGCAGCGGGGCGAGCAGGAACAGCGCGATATGGGCTCGGGCGAAGTAACGTCGCATACGTGGGTTCCCTCTTTCGTCATTGCCGGGCGCCCCGTCCCCGACCCGATCGGGGATGACCCGGCAATCCATCGAAAAGATGGCGGCTTCTCTGATCTTGATGGATGCCCGGGTCATCCCCGATCGGGTCGGGGACGGGCGCCCGGGCATGACGATCCAACCGTCACACCCTTCCCTTCAGCGCGTCGCCGATCTCGTCAAGTACCTTGGGGTCCTCGATCGTGGCCGGCATGGTCCAGCTTTCGCCGTCGGCGATCTTCTTGATGGTGCCTCGGAGGATCTTTCCGGAGCGCGTCTTCGGCAGGCGGCCCACGGTGATCGCGAGCTTGAAGGCGGCCACGGGGCCGAGCTTTTCGCGCACCAGCGCTACGATTTCCTTCTCGATCTCGGCCGGCGGACGGCTGACGCCGGCCTTCAGCACCAGGAGGCCGCAGGGCACTTCGCCCTTGATCGCATCATTGATGCCGAGCACGGCGCATTCGGCGACATCGGGATGCGACGCCAAAATCTCTTCCATGCCGCCGGTGGAGAGCCGGTGGCCGGCGACATTGATGATGTCGTCGGTGCGGCCCATCACCCAGACATAGCCGTCCTCATCCTTGTAGCCGGCATCCGAGGTCTTGTAGTAGCCGGGGAATTCGGAGAGATAAGCTTCCTTGAAGCGCTCGTCCTGCTGCCACAGCGTCGGCAGGCAGGCGGGCGGCATCGGCAGCTTGACCACGATCGAGCCCATAGTGCCTGCGGGCACTGGCCTTGCGGCCTCATCGACCACATCGACCTGATAGCCCGGCATCGGTACCGTCGGCGAGCCGTGCTTGACCGGCAGCATGCCGAGGCCCACCGGATTGCCGGCAATGCACCAGCCGGTCTCGGTCTGCCACCAATGGTCGACCACCGGCACCTTCAATTGTGCTTCCGCCCATTCCACCGTCGGCGGATCGGCGCGCTCGCCGGCGAGGAAGAGCGTCCGGAAGTTTGCGAGATCGTATTGCCGGATGAACTTGCCTTCCGGATCCTCCTTGCGGATGGCGCGGAAGGCGGTCGGTGCGGTGAAGAACGCAACCGCCTTGTGCTCGGAGATAACCCTCCAGAACGCACCGGCATCGGGTGTGCCGACCGGCTTGCCTTCATACATGACCGAGGTCGCGCCATGGAACAGTGGGCCGTAAACGATATAGCTGTGGCCGACCACCCAGCCGATGTCGGAGCCGCACCACCAGACCTCGCCCGGCCTGACGCCATAGAGGTTGAACATCGACCATTTCAGCGCGACCAGGTGCCCGCCATTGTCGCGCACGACGCCCTTCGGGATTCCCGTCGTGCCCGAGGTGTAGAGGATGTAGAGCGGATCGGTCGCGAGCACCGGGACGCAAGGCGCGGCCTTGCCGGCATCGAGCGCGGCGCGGCGCAGACTGGCCCAGTCGTGATCGCGGCCCGCAGTGAGCTCGCAACCATGCTGCGGGCGCTGCAGGAGGATGCAGCCTTGCGGCTTGGCGCTGGCAAGCTTGATCGCCTCGTCAAGCAGCGGCTTGTACTGCACGATGCGGCCGGGCTCGATTCCGCAACTTGCCGAAAAGATCAGCTTCGGCTTGGCATCATCGATGCGGCTGGCCAGCTCCTTTGCCGCAAAGCCGCCGAACACCACGCTGTGCACCGCGCCGATCCGCGCGCAGGCCAGCATCGCCACCACCGCTTCCGGCACCATCGGCATATAGAGGATGACGCGGTCGCCCTTGGTCACACCGAAATCCTGCATGACCGCGGCGAGCGTCTGCACTTCCTTCAGAAGCTCGGCATAGGTGAATTTCGTCACGCTGCCGGTGAGCGGGGAATCGTGGATCAGTGCGACCTGCTCGGCGCGACCGCCCAGGACATGGCGGTCGAGCGCGTTGTAGCAGGTGTTGACGACGGCGCCGGTGAACCAGCGTCCATAAGCGCCAAGCGAGGGATCGAAAATCTTCTTCGCGGGCTCGATCCAATCGATCTCCCGCGCCGCCTCGATCCAGAAGCCCTCGGGATCAGCCAGCGAACGTGCATAGACCTCGTGATAGCGGCTGTCGTGAATGTTCATGGCGTCCTCCCGGTCCTTCTCCCCGTCATGGCCGGGCTCGTCCCGGCCATCCACGCATTGCTTCCTCGCAGGGAAGGACGTGGATGCCCGGCACAAGGCCGGGCATGACGCAAGCGGCTAGTTCATCGTCTTTGACCGCATTGTCACGGAGAGCGGTCATGATTCAAGCTGAAAAGAGCGCTCCGTTCAGCCAGCGCCATCCTAATACCCGTCGGCCCCGTTCAGCTTCTGGAGGCGCTGCTTCATCGCCTTCTGCAGGTCGTAGCCGGGACGGCCGAACTGGGCGTTGCGGCGGGCGATGAATTCGTCCTGCTCGCGCTGCAGGGCGCGGGCGGCACGCGGATTCTCGGCAGCGCGGATCGCCCTGGCATTCGCCGCAAAGATCTCGCGATCGAGATCGGCGAGTTCCGGATTGCCGCAGATGACCTTCTCCACCGCGCGGTGCGCCTTGGCACAATTGAAACTTGGCTTGCCGGCAACGGCCATCAGCGCGCCCAGGCGCTCCAATTCGAGCGCCAACGACTTGTAGTTCGCGCGCGCCGCGGCGTGATCGGGGTTCAGCTTGATCGCCGCGCCGAAATCAGCGAGCGCCTTGGGCCGGTCGCCCTTCTTGCGCCAGAGCTCGCCGCGCGCATTGAAGCTATCGGCAAGCGTCGGATCCAGCCTCAGCACCGCGTCGTAATCGGAGATTGCGCGGTCGACCATGTCCTTGCGGGCATAAGCGTCAGCACGCGCGATCAGCGCCTTGACGCGATCGGCCTTGGCGGTGTTTTCGTTGTCGATCAGCGCCGTGCAGAGCTCAACGGCCTTATCGTTGTCGTCAGCGCCGGCAGCAGTGAGGCATGGCGCGGGGTCGGCCTGCACATCCCTGAGCGGCTCTACGCTGGTTGCAAATGCATGCTGCGCAAGCGCCATGCAAAGGCCCGACGCGACGAGACCGCGTCGGATGAAGAGCCAGGGTTGCATCGATTGGTCCGGAAGGAATTCTTGATCTCAGCCGATGGTAGCAAACGACGCGTACCCCGCACAGCGGGAGATTTGTCGCGATTTACGCGCTTGCCCATAGGCTCGCAAACTGATGCTAGATTGGCATACATCTGCCAACGGGAATTTGACGCGTGTCAACCTTCGAATGGATCATCGTCCTGCTGCTCGTCGCCATCCCGCTGTCGGCGGTGGCGCGGCGAATCAACGTGCCCTATCCGACCTTCCTTGCGGTCGGCGGCGTGCTGCTGACCTTCCTGCCGTCGGGGCCATCCTGGACATTGGAACCCAGCCTCGCGCTGGCGCTGTTCGTGGCGCCTGTGCTGGTGGATGCTGCGTTCGACACCTCGCTGCGGGACCTCCGCAACAACTGGTTGCCGGTGACGATGCTGGTGCTTGCGGCGGTCGGGACCACCACCGCCGCGGTCGCACTGGTGGCGCACTGGTTCAAGCCTGATATGCCATGGGCCGCAGCGATCGCGCTGGGCGCCATCGTGGCGCCGCCGGATGCGGCGGCCGCGGTCGCGATCCTGCGTCAGGTCAAGCTGCCCTATCGGCTCCTGAAAATCCTCGAAGGCGAGAGCCTGCTCAATGACGCTAGCGCGCTGCTGATTTATCGCATCGCCGTCGGTGCCGTGGCGATCGAGCATGCGAAGCTGCACGAATTCGCGCCCGCGGTAGCGTGGGCGCTCGTCGGCAGCCTGCTCGCCGGCTTTCTCTTCGCGAGGATCTCGGCACTGCTGACGCAACGGATCAGCTACGCGCCGAGTGCGATCATTACCCAGTTCGGCGGCACGTTCATGATCTGGATCATCGCCGAGCGGATCGGCCTTTCCGGCATTCTTACCGTCGTGGTCTTCGCCATCACGCTGGCCCGCACCGCACCGGCGCGAACTCCGGCCCGGCTGCGTGTCCCGTCCTATGCGGTGTGGGAGACCGTGGTATTCGTGCTCAACGTGCTCGCCTTCATGTTCATCGGGATGCAGCTCAAGCCGATCTGGGCCGGCCTCGATGGCTACGTGCGCATGGAATACTGCATCTTTGCCGCGAGCGTGCTGGTGGCCGTGATTCTCGCGCGCATCGCCTGGGTGATGAGCTATGGCGCCGTCTTTCGGCGACTGGTGGCATGGGGGCTCTTCCAGCCATCGCGCGCGGCGCCGCCGCCGACAATCAAGAGCGGCTTCGTCGTGTCCTGGTGCGGCATGCGCGGGATCGTCACGCTGGCGGCGGCCTTTGCATTGCCGGAGGATTTTCCGTATCGCGACCTGATCCTGCTGACCGTCTTTTCGGTGGTGTTTGGAACGCTGGTGATCCAGGGCTTGACCCTACGGCCACTGATCATGGCGCTGCGTCTGAAGGACGACGATCCGGTGGCGGCCGAGGCGGCGCGCGCCCGCGCCATCGCCTTTCGCGCCGCGCTGGAGGAGATCGACAGCGATCCGTCCGAAGAGGCCGAAATCCTCAGGCTGGAGTACCGCGCGCTCCTGATGCGCGCCGAGACCGATCCAAGCGGCGGCGTCACGTCGAGCGAGCTTCCCGCCGATCCCTTAAGGCGCCGCGCCATCAGTGCCGCCCGGCAATCGCTGTTGACGCTGCGTGAATCCGAGGAGATCGGCGATGACGCGTTTCACCTGGTCGAGGAAGAGCTCGACCGTGCCGAATTGAGCGCGGAGGCGTAGCGGAGGATTTGTAGGGTGGGCAAAGCGCAGCGTGCCCACCTTTCTTGCACCGAACGTGGATGGTGGGCACGCTGCGCTTTGCCCACCCTACGGCACCGTACGTCAACTCACCTTCAGCGTCACGCCGCCGTCGACGACGAGCTCAATGCCGGTGACGTATTTCGATTCATCCGAAGCCAGGAACAAGGCAGCGTTGGCGACGTCCCAGGCGTCGCCCATGTGGCCCATCGGCACCTGCGCGTCGCGGGCGCGCCACATCGCTTCCACGTCGCCCGCGGAATAGCTGGCGGCGAGGCCGGCGGAATGCGCCACCATCGGCGTCTTCATCAGACCGGGCAGGATCGCGTTCACCCGCACATGGTCGCGCGCGAACTGCACCGCGCTGGTGCGCGTCATCTGGTTCATCGCGGCCTTCGTGGTGGCGTAGGTGACATAGGAGATGCCGAGATGGCGGATCGAGGCGATCGAGGAGATGTTGATGATCGAGCCGCCGCCCTGCTTCTGCATCACCGGGATCACGTGCTTCATGGCAAGATAGGCGCTCTTGAGGTTGACGGCGAACACGCGGTCCCATTCCGCCTCGCTCACCTCGACCACGTTGCCCATCTCGGCGATGCCGACATTGTTGTCGAGCACGTCGATGCGGCCATACGTCTTCAGGCATGCGGCGACCATCGCCTCGACGTCGGCCGCACGTGAGACGTCTGCGGTGAACGCTGCCGCCTTGCCGCCCTCGCCGGTGATGATGCCGGCCGTCTCTTCCGCGGCGGCCGCGTTACGGTCGACGCAGAACACGCTGGCACCCTCGCGCGCAAAGGTGACGGCGGTCGCCTTGCCGTTGCCCCAGCCCGGCCCGATCGAGCCGGCGCCGACCACCATCGCGATTTTGCCCTTGAGCCGATCCATTGGCTTCTCCCCTTGTTAGTGTTCGTATTGCAGCCAGGCGCCCGCGGTCAACCCAGTCCGGCTGATGTGCCCGATGCACACTCCGCATGCATCATCCGAAAGTCGCAGGCGCGATGCCCCTTGCAACGTTTGCCCCAAACCAGCATGAATGCGCCGCCCAAGACCCGGCCGTCCAGCCGGGTTAGAGAGAGCGTACTGGGGGAAGCATGACCACAGAAGGCCGACCGTCAGGCAAATCGTCGTCCAATGACGAAGTCGTCGCCATCTCCGAGGAGGCGCTGCAGAAAGCGGAAACCTTCGTAGAGGCCGAGGAAGGCGCGACCAACCGCCTGATGGGATGGGCAGGACGCATTTCGACCACGATCGCGGTGGTCATGAGCCTGTTCCACCTCTATGCGGCCTACGCGATCGTTCCGACCCAGGAACTCCGCTATACCCATGTCGCCTTCACGCTGGTGCTGAGCTTCCTCTTGTTTCCGCTCGCCACGCGGTTTCGCAACCGCGTCCGCTGGTGGGACATCGTGCCGGGCATCGTTGCGGTCGCAACCATCGTCTATGCGCTGTGGGGCGGCGAGGATTTCACCGACCGCGCCACCACGCCCGACCACCTGGATGTCATCGTCGGCATTGTCTTCATCGTGCTGCTGCTCGAGGCGACGCGGCGCACCACCGGACCCATCATGCCCGTGGTGTCGCTGTTCTTCATCGCCTATGCCATGCTCGGTCCGCATCTGCCAGCGCCGTGGACCCACCGCGGCTACGACCTGTCCCGTCTGGTCGGCCATCTCTTCATCACGCTGGAAGGCATTTTCGGCGTCGCCGTCGACGTGTCGGCTACCCTGATCATCCTGTTCACGATCTACGGCGCATTCCTGCAGCAATCCGGCGCCGGGAAGTTCTTCATCGACTTCTCGCTGGCGCTGATGGGCGGCAAGCCGAACAGCGCAGGACGGACGGTCGTGCTGTCGTCGTTCCTGCTCGGCGGCCCCTCAGGTTCGGGCGTTGCCACGACCGTGATGATCGGCACTGTGGCCTATCCGATGCTGGCCAAAGCGGGTTTTGAGAAAAACGCCGCCGGCGGATTGCTGGCGGCCGGTGGCCTCGGCGCGATCCTGTCGCCGCCGGTGCTGGGCGCGGCCGCGTTCCTGATCGCCGAATTTCTCAAGATCAGCTATCTCGACGTGATCTGGATGGCGACCATCCCGACCTGCCTCTATTACATGTCGCTGCTGTTCATGGTCGAACTGGATGCCCGCAAATTCGGCGCCAAGGACGTCAACTTCAAGCCGGAGATGACGCTCGGCCAGATGACCAAGCGCTACGGCTTTCACTTCGTCTCATTGGCCGCCGTGGTCGTGTTCATGATCATCGGCTATTCGCCGTCACTGTCGGTGTTCTACGCAGTTGTGGTCACCTTCGCGTTGAGCTTCCTGCGGAAGGAAACGGCGCTGGTGCCCACGAAGCTGGTGAAGGCGCTGGCCGACGGCTCGATCGGCGCGCTCAATGCCGCGACCACCTGTGCATGCGCCGGCATCGTCGTCGGCATCGTGACGCTGACGGGCCTCGGCCTGAAATTCTCGTCGATCGTGATCAGCTATGCCGGCGGCAGCTTACTACTGACCGCGATCTACACTTCGCTGATCGTCTGGATCATCGGCCTCGCGGTGCCGGTGACCGCCTCCTACATCATCTGCGCCGTGATCGCAGCGCCGGCGCTGATCAAGCTCGGCGTGCCCGATTACGCCGCGCACATGTTCATCTTCTACTACGCCGTGCTGTCGGAGGTGTCGCCGCCGACAGCGCTGTCGCCGTTTGCGGCTGCCGCCATCACCGGCGGCGATCCCTACCGCACGACGCTGCAATCGTGGAAATACACGCTGCCGGCCTTCCTGGTGCCGTTCGTGTTCGTGCTCGACCCGCAGGGCGTCGGCCTCCTGCTGGCGATCCCCAAAGGCGGCTCGTGGGTCGATATCCTCGAAATCACGCTCAAGGCGACCATCGGACTGCTGGCGCTGGCCGCGTTTGCCCAGAACTGGGCCCTGCGACAAACTACGCCGATCGAACGCGGCCTGCTTCTGCTATCCGGATTGCTATTGGTGTTTCCGAGTTTGATCGAGGCGATCGTCGAATGGATGATCGGCCGCGATATCAGCTACACCTACGTGCCAGGCCTGATCATAGGCCTCGGCGTGCTGCTGTGGCAGGCGAGAACACCGACGCCGAAGGAACCGGCGCTTACGATTTAATGAGGGAGTGACAGGATGAAGAAACTGAAAAAGACCGTGGCGATGCTGGCTGTGACGATCTCGGCCGGTCTCGCCTTTGCCGGCATCGTTCATGCGCAGCAGAAGATCATGTCGATCGGCACCGGCGGCACCGGCGGCGTCTACTATCCGCTCGGCGGCGCGATCGCCAACGTGCTCTCGAAGAATCTTCCCAATGTGCAGGCCACCGCCGAGGTCACCGGCGGCTCGGTCGACAATCTCAAGCTGATCGGCACCGGGCAGAGCGAAATGGGCTTCACCATGGCCGATGCCGCGCTCGACGCACTGCAGGGCCAGGACAAGTTCAAGAACAACAAGGTGCCGCTGCAGGCCCTCCTCGTCGTTTATCCGAACCGCATGCATGTGGTGACCGTCGAGGGCACCGGCATCCAGACCATGGCGGACTTCAAGGGCAAGCGCGTTTCGACGGGTTCGCCCGGCAGCGCCACCGAAGTGATGGCATTCCGCGTCATCGAAGCCGCCGGCCTCGACAAGGACAAGGACATGAAGCGCGAGCGGCTCGGCGTTGCCGAATCCGTCAACGCCATCAAGGACGGCAAGATCGATGCATTCTTCTGGGTCGGGGGCATCCCGACCGCGGCGGTGACCGACCTCGCGGCGACCCCCGGCGTCAAGATGAAGTTGATCGATCATGGCGACCTGGCCGAGAAGATGAACGCCAAATACGGCAAGCTCTACTCCGCCAGCAAGATCAAGGCAGGCTCGTATCCGGGCTACGACAAGGACAATTCCATCACCGAGGTCTGGAACCTGGTTGTCACCGGGGACAAGATGAGCAACGACGATGCTTATACGATCGTCAAGACGCTGGTGGAAAAGAAGGCCGACATCGTCGCCGTGCACAAGGAAGCCGAGAGCTTCTCGCTCGACAACCAGCGCCAGGATCGCTCCCCGATCCCGTTCCATCCGGGCGCATTGAAGTATTTCAAGGAAAAGGGCATCGACGGCTAGCACCTCTCAACCACAATTTCCTGACTGCAAGCCGAGCGGCGCCATCGTGCGCCGCTCGATTTTTCGGCGCCTATCCTTCCGCATCGCTCAAGGACCTCCAAATGCCTTCTTCGACCGTCGCTTCGTCAAATCTTACCCGCCGCTCGCTGCTGCGAGGCACCGCCGCGCTTGCCGGCGCATCAATGCTGCCGCGGCTGGCGCGCGCCGCCGAATGGCCGACGCGGCCGGTCAAGCTCCTGGTGCCATTTGCCGCCGGCGGCACCACCGACATCCTGGCCCGCGTGGTTGCGGCCAAGGTCTCCGAGGAATTCGGCCAACAGTTCATCGTCGAGAACAAGACCGGCGCCGGCGGCAATATCGCGGCCGACGCCGTCGCCAAGGCCGATCCCGACGGTTACACCTTCCTCGTGGGCACGCCCGGCACGCATGCAATCAATCCGTTCGTGTTCAGCAACATGCCGTTCGATCCGCTGAAGGATCTCGCGCCGGTCATCATCATCGCGCGGGTGCCCAATCTCTGCTCGGTCACCAACTCGCTGCCGGTGAAGTCGGTCGCCGAACTGATCGACTACGCCAAGTCGAAGCGTGGCGAATTGTTCTACGGCACGCCCGGGCTCGGCAGCACCGCGCATGTCTCGACCGAGCTGTTCCGCTCGATGACCGGGGTCGAGATCACGCATGTGCCCTACAAGGGCAGCGCGCCGGCATTGACCGACCTGATCGCCGGCCGCGTGCATCTGATGATCGACAACCTCCCCGCCGCGCAGCCCTTCGCCGAAGCCGGACAGATCCGTCCGCTTGCGGTGTCCACTTCCAAGCGCTGGCCGCTATTGCCCGACCTTCCGACGATCTCGGAGGCGGGCGTGCCCGGCTATGACGCCGCCTCCTGGTTCACGATCGCGGCTCCTGCGAAAACGCCGAAGGAGATCATCGTCCGCCTCAACGCGAGCGTCGACAAATTCCTCAAGACCGAGGACGGGATTGCACGCCTGCGCAAGCTCGGCGCCGACCCCGTCGGCGGTTCGGCCCAGGACATGCAGGCTTACGTGCTGGCGGAGACCGAGAAATGGGGCAAGGTCGCCAAATTCGCGGGCATCAAGCCGGAGTGACGATGGCAGTTCAGTCATTGGCAAGGATCGTATTCCCTGCTTAATTTTCCCTGCGCGAAACCGGCCCGCCAGTGGCCGGCGCAACCGGGAGAAACGCCAATGCCTGCTTACCGCGCCGTCGGACTATCTTTGGGAGCCGCAGTCCTGCTCTGCAATCTCACGTTCAATCCTGTCCATGCGAAACCTTTCATGATCGTCGGGCTCGACGAGAAGGTGTTATGGGATGACGATGGAAAACCGATCCTGTCGGCGCCCGGCAAGGACCAGGTTCTCATCCTCGACCTCGCCAATCCCGAAAATCCCAAGACCGTCGCCTCACTGCCGCTGAAGAATTCGGTGGTGGGACCGCCGGTCAATCTCGACATCGACCCGACCGGCTCGATCGCTCTCGTCGCCGATTCAGTCGATGTGACCAAGGACGGCGATGCGCTGAAGCAGGTGCCGGACAACAAGGTCTATGTCATCGATCTCAAGGCCAACCCGCCGAAGCTGGCAGCAACCGTGACCGTCGGCAAGCAGCCGTCCGGGCTCAGCATCAGTCCGGACGGCAAGATGGCGTTGGTCGCCAATCGCGGCGACAATTCCGTTAGCGTGCTCTCGATCAATGGGACTGACGTCAAGGTCACCGACACGATTGCGTTGCCCGACAGCGTCGCCCATGTGGCGTTCACGCCGGACGGCAAGCGGGCGCTTGCTGTCCGCTTCCCCGCGCACAAGGTCTCGGTGCTCGATATCGCCGGAGACAAGGTGACCTACAACAAGGTTGATCTGCCGACGGGCCAATGGCCATACAATGTCGCGGTGACACCGAACGGCAAACTCGCACTGACGGCCGACAATGGCGGCGCCGGCTCATCCGACGGCAGCGTCGACACCACGAGCGTGATCGATCTCGAAGGCAGTCCGCCGCGCATCATCGATCGTGTGGTGGTCGGCGACGGCCCCGAGGGCTTTGCGATTTCGCCGAAGGGAGATCTCGCTGTCGCCGCCATTTTGCGCGGCTCCAACATGAAGAATGCATACTACCATCAGAAGAACGGCAGCCTCACGGTGCTGAAGATCGACGGCAAGAAGGTGACCAAGACTCAGGACATCGAGGTCGGTGGCTTGCCCGAAGCCGTCGTGTTCACGCCGGACGGCAAGTACCTGCTGGCCGGAAATTACCTGACCCAGGATTTCTCGATCCTGAAAGTCGATGGTGGGAAGGTCAGCGACACCGGAAAACGCTTCAAGGTGCCGGGTCACCCGGCTTCGGCGCGCATGGGGCACTAGAGCATGATCCGGAAAAGTGGAGACCGGTTTTTCCGAAAAGATCATGCTCAAACAAAGAACGATCTGTAGCGGCATCGATCACGTGAACGCTATTCTCAAAACGGGAATCGATCACGGCGAGAACGATAAACAACCACAGACATTAACGCGTGCTGCCGCCGCGAAACGACGCGGCGGCGCACCATTGCAATCGCTTGCGAGCAGTTCGGACCGAATGGCGTCGGAGCACGGCATTTGAGGCCGCCGACGCGCTGATCTGCTTCGATTATTCATTACAATTTTAGCTTTATTTGTCTCTTTAACCCTACCTAAGCATTCATGGGGATTTGAAAGGAGGGTCCTCAAATTTCCCGATTAAGGCCGCCACGGAGATGTACGAGTCAAATCGACATCACGGGAAAGGGCGGGCATGAATCAAATCAACCCCAGGGAATACGCACGACCCGGCTGGTTCGGTCATCGCAAATTGACGCCGCGGGCTTGCGTCGCCGATAGCAAGAAGCACCTTCGTACCTTTCTTTCTGATGCTCTTGAGGATCTCGGCTTCATCACCTCGGAGTGCGGCGAGGCCACCGAACTGGATGGCGCGCTGGACGCGCATCGGCCCGACCTGCTTGTGCTCGGTGTCTCCGTCAACGGGATCGAGGTCGGCAGGATTCTGGAGGTTCTGGTCAGGAAGAATTTCGCCGGCAAGGTTCTCGTCATCGGCCCGCCCGAGTCGATTATGGTAAAAGCAGTCAGGCAAATTGGCGAAGAATACGGCGTAGCCATGCTGCCGCCGCTGGCGACGCCGTTCGGCGCCGGAACGCTGCGCGACAGCGTTGCGATGCTGCTGCCGCAGGAGCCCGCGCCGAGCCCCGCGGTCGATGTGGCAGAGGCGCTCAAGGCCGGCTGGCTCGAATTGTGGTACCAGCAGAGGATCAACCTGCGCACGCTGGTGCCCGCGGGCGCGGAGGCCCTGGTCAGGATGCGGCATCCGGCGTGGGGTGTGGTGCCGCCGGCCTATTTCATTCCCGATGAAAGCGATCCGCATTTCCATGCGCTGTCCGAATTCGTGGTCGGTCGCGCCATCGAGGACTGGCACTATCTCTTGGAGCAGAAAGGACCGGTGGATCTCTCGATCAACCTGCCGGTATCGTTCCTGAGCGATCCGCAAGCCGTGCGCGAATTATGTCGCCGCGTGCCGCAGCATCCCGCCTTCGGCGGCCTCCTGCTCGAGATCGGAAGCGCCGAGGTGATCGAGAACCTGGACCTCGTGGTCGAGGTGGCGCGGCAGGTGCGGTTCCACAACATCGCAATTTCTGTCGACCAGGTGGGCACGGAGTGGCCCTCGCTGATGGGAGTGAAGAACTTCCCCTTCGTCGAACTGAAGATCGATCATCAATTCGTCACCGGCGCCGCCGACGACCGGCTGAAGCAGACCGTGTGCAAACATGTCGTCGAGCTCGCCCACGACCACGGCGCGCGGGCGCTCGCCCAGGGCGTCGAGACCCGCGCCGACTTTCTCACCGCCCATGCGGTCGGCTTCGACCTGGTGCAGGGCTATCTGTTCGGCAAGCCGATGGGGGTGAAGAAGTTCGCCCGCTCGCGGCCGTCGCCGGCTGCGAGCGCTGAATCGAAATCGTGACGTTCACTGGAACGTCATGTCGATGCATTTCGAGATGTCCGAGCCGAGGCCGGAAGAGATGGTGATGCAGCCTCGCACTTTCTGCACGTTGTTATCACTGGCCCAGACCGAATAGCCGCCGGGACCGAAGAACGAGTTGGTGTTCGGCGGCTCGGTTTCAGTGGCATCGAAGGAATAGTTGCCATCGGTGTCGAAGATGCGCGGCCGCTTGGTGCAGCCGCCATCGGCCTGCACGTTGATAACCTCCTTGTTGTCGCGCGTCAGCGCCAGCGAGACCTGGCAGCGGAAATATTCCGAGGTCTTGGTGTTGAACAGATAGGCGTAGGACTTGCAGGTCGCCGTGTTAAGCTTGCCGGCGGACAATCCACGGCTGCAGGCGATGCGCTGGTTGTTGGAGAGCTTGAATTCGTCGGCATAAGCCGCGGTGGCCATCGTCATGAGCGAGAGCGCAATACCGAAACCGATATTCATGCCGGGGGTCATTCGAATCATCCCTATCAAACTTTTCGCAATCATGCGTTTGTAGATGGAAACGGCAACATAATCGCGAAGCAGGAAATCACAAACCCGCAGGTTGCACGTGATGCCGCACGACGACTTCCGTCGTATTGACGGAATAATGACGTTCGTGATTTGTTCAAGACAAGGGCGCCGGTTTCGGCAGCGACGACTGGGGAGGATGATCATGACTCGATTTCAGGCCAAGAGCTTTTTGATAACGGCTTTTTTGACGGCAGCGGCACTGACGACGCTGGCTGCTCCCGCACTCGCACAGGATGCATCGCCCGCACCCTGGGAGCTGAAGTCCGACATGGGCTACGCCTATGGCAAGGACGGCTCGACCCTCGCCTACAAGATGGGGACCAACAATGCCGGCCTGCTGCTCAAAGGCGCCAAGAAGGTGCCAAGAGGCACGCTGTTCTTCGTCGGCCAGAACGGCCAGCTCTACATGCGCTCCGGCCCCTATCTCGAGGGCGACGGCAAGTTCATGTTCGGATCGAATTAGGCGACGATGCCGCTGTAACCTGTAGGGTGGCAAAGCGCAGCGTGCCCACCATCCACGGTCGGTGCAAGAAAGGTGGGCACGCTCGCTTTGCCCACCCTACGGCCCGCGGGCCACTAAAACACTGACGCCAGTTCCTTGGCGCCGGGCTTGTTGCTGTTGAAATCCATCCGCTCGTCGGTGACTGCGAGCAGCTTTGCCACCGTGTTGTGGCGGATCGCGACCGGGTTGCGCTCGTAGCCGCCGCGCTGGAAGAAGTTGGCCGTCGGCACCCTCTCGCGCATCGCATGCGGCATCGTGACCATGTCGTAGCCGGTGCCGTCTCCGGTGAGGTTCATCATCTCGAGTTCGGCCGCGCTCAGCGGGCGGGTATAGCCCTTGTTCCGCGCGAAGATGACTGACGTCAGCAGCTTGTGGGTCTGCAGCATCGGGCCGACGTCGATATCGAGCACCATGGAATGGACCGCCCAGCCCTGCGGCGTGCTCGCGAGCCGCTCATGCGCCGACCAGTCGTCCGGCACCGTGCGTGCGAATGCCACCATCTTCTTCAGCACCGCGAGCTTGTGTTCCATCGCCTTGCGCGCGGGACCGGACAGCGTAGCGGCCTTTTGAGTCAGCACCTTGATGAACTCAGGGCCCTGCTGGGCGATCAACTCGACGGTGTTGGTGGTGAGCAACTGATTGTAGCCGATTGCGGTCGAGATCGCCTTTGTGCCCGGACCGCGGTAGCCCGACTGCATATCGTGATTGCCGGTGCCGCCGGTCTCGAAGGAATAGACCCGCACCGCCTGCTCGCGCGTCAAGCCGGCCGCGAGCGCGTAGCGGGCGTAGGCGCGCTTGAACTCGATCTCGGTGGCCGGCCGCTCTGGCGTGAACTGAAACTGCTCGGCGGCGGCCTTCAAGAAATCGGCGACGAGAGGAATGGTCCTGCGTGGACGCGACGGTTCCTCTTCTTCAGGTTCCGGATTCACCGGCCGTTTCGGCCCGGTATAGAGCGGCGGCTGGTCGAGCACATAATCATCGAGCGTGATCGGCTGTCGCTCGCGCCGTTTGGCGTTGCGGGTGCGCCGTTTCTCGGAAATCGCACTCCAATAGGCGCCCGCCTCCTCATCGAAGGCAGCGCGCGCTTCCTGATATTCGCGCAGCTTGCGGCGATATTCGGCGATCGCCTGCGGCGTTGCGGCCTGCGCCATCGCATCCGCGGTGGATGCAGAAAGGGTGGCAGCCTCGACCGCCACGGCCTCCGGCGCGCCCGCGAACAGCGCGAGCGCGACCAATCCGGGGAAACAGCGAATCAATGGCGGGCGCATGCCCTCTTGTAGCAAGGACGCGCGCGATGTCAGCCTCGAATTGAATCACTCAAAAGCGACCAAACGCCCCGCCATGGCCCAGAACAAGTGCTTCTCACTCCGGCTCGACGCCGCTGGCCTTCACGAGCTGCGCCCACTTCTTCTCGTCCTTGTCGATGAACTC
Organism: Bradyrhizobium sp. LeoB3; assembly: GCF_055456055.1. Taxonomy (NCBI): domain Bacteria; kingdom Pseudomonadati; phylum Pseudomonadota; class Alphaproteobacteria; order Hyphomicrobiales; family Nitrobacteraceae; genus Bradyrhizobium; species Bradyrhizobium sp. LeoB3. The sequence goes on along the minus strand of NZ_JBVBEF010000057.1, from coordinate 10,452 downwards.
GGCGTAATCCTCGGGCGAGCCCGGCGTGATCTCGGTGCCGTCAGAGCCCAATTGCCGCTTCACCTCCTCGGAGGCGAGCGCATCGCGCAGCACCTTGTTGAGCTTGTCGACGATCGGCCGCGGCGTGCCGGCCGGTGCCGCGAGGCCATAGTAGAGCGAAGCGTCGAATCCGGGAACGCCGGCCTCGGCGATCGTCGGCACGTCGGGCAGGAGACCGGAGCGGGTCACGCTGGTCACCGCGAGTGCGCGCAGCGTTCCGCCGCTGACGTTGGCGTGAGAGGCAGGGATCGGCGCAAATGCCATCGGGATGTGCCCGCCAATGAGGTCGACCAGCGCAGGGCCCGTTCCCTTGTAGGGAACATGCACGAGCGAGATACCGGCACTGCGCGCGAAATATTCGCCAGTGATGTGGCTTGCTGTGCCGGCGCCGGCCGAACCGAAACTGACCTTGCCCGGATTTTGTTTGGCATAGGCGATCAGCTCGGCGACGCTCCTGGCCGGGAACGACGGATGCACGACCAGCGAATTCGGCGCATTGCCGATCATGCCGATCGGCGCGAAATCCTTGCGCGGATCGTAGCCCGCCTTCTTGTAGAGCGACGGGCCGATCGCGAGTGTCCCGGTATAGCCGAGCACCAGCGTGTAACCATCGGGATCGCTCTTGGCGACCGCCTTGGTGCCGACCGTGCCGCCGGCGCCGGGGCGGTTGTCGATCACGATCTTCTCGCCGAGCAATTCACTCATCTTCTCGGCAATGCCACGGCCGACGATGGACGTGCTGCCGCCGGGCGCGAAGGGGATGACGAGCGTGATCGGCCGGTTCGGATAATCCTGGGCCTGCGCGGGATGCGATGCTGCGCCGACAGCGAGCGCGGCGATGGCAGTGTAAAGTCGCTTCTTCCAGGACAGCATGCCCGAACGCCTCCCCCGATGTTTGTTGTTATGGTGGCATTGTCACCCAAATGCTTGGCATCAGCAACCGGACTTCGGACTACACATCGGCAATGACGTGATTGACACCGCTGCCAGACCCTCATGGTGAGGAGCGCGTAGCGCGCCTCGAACCATGAGGCCCTGCCGGTGGCCTCGCCCTTCGAGACGACCGCTGCGCGGTCTCCTCAGGGTGAGGAGATAGAGTTGCGCGTGCGGCTCCCTACTTCCAGGCGAAGACCGGCTGCTCGAGATCGGCGACGCGGGTGTCGCGGCCGGCCAGCACTTCGCGGAACTGATAGATCAAGGCAGCCGTCGGCGCGTGGATGTGCTGGCCGGCGTGGCGGAAGCGGATCACGCGCCTGACACTCTCGGGAATGGTGGTGAAGCTGAACGCATCCTCCGCCTCGATCGATTCAAGCGTGATGCGATGGACGGAAGCTACCTCGTCCGGGTTGGGCATGATCGGCGCCCGTGTCGAGACCCACACTACCACCGGAGTGATCAGATAGCCCGAGCGGGTCGGATAGTCGTCGAGCACGCCGAGCACGTCGCCATCATCGACGCGCAGCCCGAGCTCTTCGTGCAGTTCGCGCAGTGCCGCTTCCGCCTGTGTCTCACCGGAATCGCAGCGTCCGCCGGGCAGCGCCCATTGCGCGCTGTGGCTGCGCAAGCTGGCCGCACGGCGGGTGAGCAGGAATGCGGTCTCCTCGCCCTCGCCGCTCGTGAGTGCGATCGCGACCGCCGCGCGTTTGAGCAGCGGCGCAGAATCGTCCGGCAGGCGCCTGAACGCCGTACAGAGCTCTGCGATATTCCGCCGGGTGGCATCATCAAATGAACGGGCCATTGATCTTGACTACAACAGTCCCGCGTTCGATGAAATGACCTGATATCATGCCTCGCCGGACGGAAAGCATCACATGACGAAACATGCCGCGGAAAAGCTCAAATCCGACGGCTGGAAGATCGTCGATACATCCGGTTTCCTGCATCTGGTCGGGCCGCTGTGGCAGCGCCTCGTCGATGACGAGCATGAATATGCGTTGATCACCGAGGACAAGCATCACAATCGCCGCGGCCTGGTGCAAGGCGGCGTGATCATGACCTTCGCGGACCGCACCTGCGGCATGACCGCCCGCTATGTCTCGGGCAAGCCGGCGCTTGCGACCGTGCAGCTTGATACGCACTTTGTGAAGGCCGGCAAGATCGGCGAAACCTTGATCTCGAAGCCGCGTGTGGTGCGCTCGACCAGGAGCCTGATCTTCATCACCACCGAAGTGACCGTCGACAAACGCTGCATCGCCATGGCGAACGGCGTGTTCAAGATATTGAAGAGCGAGTAACACCATTGTCATTCCGGGATGGTGCGCTGGCACCAGACCGCAGATGCGCAGTTGCGCATCGGGGAATCTCGAGATTCCGGGCTCGATGCTCCGCATCGCCCCGGAATGACGCCAGGAGGAGATACGATGCAGTACGGTCAACTCGGCCGCAGCGGCCTGAAGATTTCGCCGATCTGCCTGGGCACCATGATGTTCGGCGGCCCGACCGACGAGGCGACGTCGGCGCGGATCATCGCAAAGGCGCGCGAGGCCGGCGTCAACTTCATCGACACCGCGGATGCCTATAATGGTGGAAACTCCGAGCAGGTGGTGGGCCGCGCGATATCCAACAACAGGCAGAACTGGGTCCTCGCCACCAAGCTCGCCAATCAGATCGGCGACGATCCGAATTTCGGCGGGCTGTCGCGGCGCTGGGTGCTGCAGGCGGCGGAGGCGAGCCTGAAGCGGCTCGGCACCGACTACATCGACATCTACTACCTGCACAAGGAAGACCACACGACGCCGCTGGAGGAGACTGTGCGCGCGATCGGCGACCTGATCAGGCAGGGCAAGGTGCGCTACTTCGGCGTCTCGAACTATCGCGCCTGGCGCGTTGCCGAGATCTGTAACATCTGCGACCGGCTCGGCCTCGACCGCCCGATCGTGAGCCAGCCCTATTACAACGCGATGAACCGCATGCCCGAGGTCGAGCACCTGCCGGCCTGCGGCTATTATGGCCTTGGGGTGGTACCCTATAGCCCGCTCGCCCGCGGCGTCCTGACCGGCAAATATCGCGCTGATGCCACCCCCGACAAGGACACCCGTGCCGGCCGTAACGACAAGCGCATGATGCAGACCGAGTGGCGGCCGGAATCGCTCAAGCTTGCGCAGGAGATCAAGCAATATGCGGAAGCACGCGGCATCACGGCCGCGCAGTTCGCGGTCGCCTGGGTCTTGAATTCATGCTTCGTCTCCGCCGTGATCGCCGGTCCGCGCACCGAAGCGCAATGGGACGATTACGTCCGCGCGCTCGACTATCGCTTCACCGTCGAAGACGAGGCGCTGATCGACCGGCTCGTCGTGAGCGGGCATGCTTCCACGCCCGGCTACAACGATCCGGCCTATCCGATCGAGGGGCGGCGGGCGCGGACGGCGGAGCGGTCCTAGCCGCGCTGAAGATTGAAATAAGCCGCAGACAGCCTTCACGGGCGGCGCCGACGACACCCGAGGCCGCTTCCGACTCGGGCACGCGGACCTCATCCGGTGCCGACGCTGCTCACGATGCCGGAGAGCGATCCGATTGCGGCCGCGGCGCCGTGGTTCTTCGAGGCGCTCTGCTGCCGCAGGACGCTGTTGTGCTTCTCCGCCAGTGAGCATGGCAATCTTGCGCCGAATTTGAGACCAGTGATTCACCCGGCCCTGCGAGCGGGGATCGAGGCGATGTTGACGACGGCCGGCCTTTGGCTCAGAGATGCCGAGGTAAGAGCGTGAGCCTCGATGGAAAGCGCGACGCTGGTCCAAGCCCTCAATCTCCTGGGAACGCTGGTGTTTGCGCTCAGCGGCGCCGCCGCGGGCGTCCGGCAACGCATGGATATTTTCGGCGTTCTCGTGCTAGCCTTCGTGACCGCAGTTGCCGGCGGCGTTCTCCGTGATCTCCTGATCGGCGCGACTCCACCTGCCTCCGTGACGAATTGGCATGCGCTCGCCATTTCCGCCGCCGGCGGCCTGTTCGCCTTCTGGTTCTCGGCGGTGATCGATCGCCTGCGCTTTCCGGTCGAACTGTTCGATGCGGCGGGCCTTGGCATCTTCGCAACGACCGGCACACAGAAAGCCCTCGAATACGGCATTCCCCCTGTCATGGCCACGATCCTCGGCATGGTGACGGGGATCGGCGGCGGAATGGTGCGAGACCTGCTCTCCGTGCGGATGCCCATCGTCCTCTATTCCGAGTTCTACGCCATGGCCGCCCTCGCCGGCAGCGCGGTCGTCACGGTCGGACACGCGCTGGGCATGCCGGTCGCGGCCACCCTGCTGCCCGGCACGGCACTCTGTGTGCTGCTTCGCGTCTTGGCGCTCTATCACGGGTTCAGCCTGCCGCAGCCGCGCCGACGCGACGACGAACCCTCGGACCGGTAACCCGATCGCGAGATGCTGGGGCGAAGTCGACTACGCTGAAAGTCTAATAGAGCCTCCAGCCCTGCGGCTTGTTACCGGAGCCTTTTCTTCTCCTGCCGGGAATAAATCCGAACTCGCAGTCGCGAGCTTGTTGCTCGCGGCCCGCGTCCTAGCGTCGCATCATCGGGAACGTTCTTGCCAAACTCCTGCGCACGCCTTTGTCTTCCTTCCTAAAAAAGAGCGGATCCTAAAGGGACCGCCAATCATAAGGGCAGGGAGGAAACCATGACCAAATCCAATAAAGGCAGTACGTCCAGTCGCCGCCGCTTCCTGAAGGTTGCGGCCGCGGGCGCCGCAGCAAGCGTTGCAGCGCCCACCATCGTCAGCGCGCAGGGCCCGATCAACATGCGCTGGCAAAGCACCTGGCCGGCCAAGGATATTTTCCACGAATACGCGCTCGACTACGCCAAGAAGGTCAACGACATGACCGGCGGCGACCTCAAGATCGAGGTGCTTCCCGCCGGCGCCGTGGTGCCGGCCTTCGGCCTGCTCGACGCCGTCTCGAAGGGGACGCTCGATGGCGGCCATGGCGTCTTGGTCTATCACTACGGCAAGCAGACCGCGCTGGCGCTGTGGGGCTCCGGTCCGGGCTACGCGATGGATGCCAACATGCTGCTGGCCTGGCACAAATATGGCGGTGGCAAGGAGCTGCTCGCCAAGCTCTACGCCTCGATCGGTGCCAATGTCGTCTCCTTCCCCTATGGGCCGATGCCGACCCAGCCGCTCGGCTGGTTCAAGAAGCCGATGTCCAAGGTGGATGACTTCCAGGGCCTGAAATTCCGCACCGTCGGCATTTCCATCGACGTGTTCACCGGCCTCGGCGCCGCCGTCAACGCGCTGCCAGGCGGCGAGATCGTCTCGGCGATGGACCGTGGCCTGCTCGACGCTGCCGAGTTCAACAACGCGACTTCCGACCGCGTGCTCGGCTTCACCGACGTCTCCAAGATCTGCATGCTGCAGAGCTACCATCAGAATGCCGAGCAGTTCGAGATCATGTTCAACAAGACCAAGTACGATGCCCTGCCGGACAAGATGAAGGCCATCATCTCCAACGCCGTCGAAGCGGCCAGCCAGGACATGAGCTGGAAGGCGATCGACCGCTACTCGAAGGACTACGAGGAGATGCAGACCAAGGACAAGGTCAAGTTCTACAAGACGCCGGATTCGATCCTGCAGAAGCAGCTCGAGATCTACGACCAGGTGGTTGAGAAGAAGTCGGCCGAGAACTCGCTGTTCAAGGAGATCGTCGAATCCCAGCTCGCCTTCGCCAAGCGCGCGACGCAGTGGGAGAACGACACGGTGGTCAACCGCCGTATGGCCTACAACCACTATTTTGGCCCGAACGCCAAGAAAAAGACCTGACGGGCGCTGCGCACGACCGAAAGCGTCATCCGGGGACAGCGAACCGCGGATGGCGCTTCCGCTGTCTCTACACCAACCCGATACTTCCGGAACGGCCGGTAGCGAACGCAGATGAGCGCACAGCGTTTCCTGTACATGATCGACGGCATCAGCACCTGGACCGGCAAGGCCGCGGCGTGGCTGGTTGTCGGGCTGATGGGCCTTGTCTGCGCCGAGGTCTTCAAGCGTTACATCCTCAACATGCCGACGGCGTGGATTTTCGACGCCTCCAATATGCTGTACGGCACCCTGTTCATGATCGCGGGCGCCTACACGCTGGCGCAGAACGCCCATGTCCGCGGCGATTTCCTCTACAGCTCGATGCGGCCGCGCCTGCAGGCCTCGCTCGACCTCGTGCTGTATTTCGCGTTCTTCCTGCCGGGCATCGCGGCGCTGGTCTACGCCGGCTGGGACTACGCGCTCGATTCCTGGCGCATCAACGAGCATTCCAATGTGACCGCCGACGGCCCGCCGGTCTATCATTTCAAGTTCATGATCCCGCTGGCCGGAGCCTTGGTGCTGCTGCAGGGCGCGGCTGAGATCGCGCGCTGCATCATGTGCCTCAGGACCGGCGCCTGGCCTGACCGACTCCGTGACGTCAGCGAGATCGACGTCGTCGAGGAGCAGCTCGCGCACAGCGAATATGTCGATGAGGAATCGCGCAAGGCCGCGATCGCGCATGCGCAGGACATCGAGGAGAGCGCGCGGCAGCGCGGCATGGGTGGAGACCTGCAACGATGAGCGATCCGGCACTCGGGCTGTTGATGCTCGTCCTCATCGTGATCGTCATCATGATGGGCTTCCCGACCGCGTTCACGCTGATGGGCCTCGGCATGTTCTTCGGCTTCTTCGCCTATCACCGGGGCGGCGAGGCCTGGGGCGACAATCACATCTTCGACCTGATGGTCCAGCGCACCTATGGCGCGATGACCAACGACGTCCTGATCTCGATCCCGCTGTTCGTGCTGATGGGCTACGTGATGGAGCGCGGCGCGCTGGTCGACAAGATGTTCTATTCGATCCAGCTCGCGTTCCGCCGCCTGCCCGCCTCGCTCGCGGTGGCGACACTGATCGTCTGCACATTTTGGGGCATCGCCTCGGGCCTGGTCGGCGCGGTCGTCGTGCTGATGGGCGTCATCGCCTTCAACCCGATGCTGAAGGCCGGCTACGACGTCAAGCTCGCCTCCGGCGTCATCACCGCCGGCGGCACGCTCGGCATCCTGATCCCGCCATCGGTGATGATCATCGTCTACGCGGCAGTGGCCGGACAGTCGGTGGTGAAGCTCTACGCCGCGGCGATGTTTCCCGGCTTCTTCCTCGCCTTCCTCTATCTGATCTATGTCGTCGGCTGGGCACTGTTGAACCCGAAGATTGCCCCGAAGCTTCCCGAGAGCGAAACCAAGGTTCCGGTGCGACCCTGGATCGCCAAGCTGCACCAGTCTTATTCGCGCAAGATGCTGCCCGCGCTACTTGCGGCGGTGCTGATGCCCAGAAGGGCCGTCAGCGCCGGCGTGGATGGCACCCGCGTCACCTATTCGATGCTGCTGACGAGCCTCGCTCACGCCCTCGTGCCGCTGGTGCTGACGCTGGCCACCCTGTGGGCCGCCTGGTGGTACGTCGTGATTCACCAGCAGCCGGATATTGCGCCGCAGCTCCCGGCCGCCGCGCAGCAGCAGCGAACCCAGGAAACGCTTCAGCCGCTTGGTGCAGGCGCCCAGCCCGCGGAAGAAAGCGCCGAAGAGAAACTCGAGGAGCTCGGCGGGGGCGGCGCGAGCCGGTCGGAGGCCACCACGAAGAACGAGCCGGAAATGCTGCAGGAGATGGGCAGTGCCGAGCTGCGAGGCAAAACCATCGCGGCGCCGGCGGAGCTCGGACCGCCGCCGGAGTTCTATACTTATTTCGCGTTCGTCGCCGGCATCTGCGGCGTGCTGCTTCTCTACTATTACTGGACCATGGAGGCCGAGCAGTTCGAGGTGCTGCGGCTGCTCATCACCTCGGTGATGCCGCTTGGCATCCTCACGGTGGTGGTGCTGGGCGTGATCCTGTTCGGCATCACGACCGCGACCGAATCGGCAGCAGTCGGTGCGGCCGGCGCCTTCCTGCTCGCCTTCCAGGCGCGGACGCTGGACTGGAAGCGCACCAAGGAAGCGGTGTTCCTGACCGCCAAGACCACCTCGATGGTGTGCTGGCTGTTCGTCGGCTCGGCGCTGTTCTCGGCGGTGTTCGCGATCCTCGGCGGCCAGGCGCTGCTGGAGAGCTGGGTGCTGTCGCTCAACATGTCGCCGGTCCAGTTCATGATCCTGTCGCAGGCGATCATCTTCATTCTGGGCTGGCCGCTGGAATGGACCGAGATCATCGTGATCTTCGTGCCGATCTTCCTGCCGATGCTGAAGCACTTCAACATCGATCCGATTCTGTGGGGTGTCCTGGTCTTCGTGAACCTGCAGGCGGCGTTCCTGTCGCCGCCGGTGGCGATGTCGGCCTTCTATCTCAAGGGCGTGGCGCCAAAGCACGTCACGCTGAACCAGATCTTCTCCGGCATGATGCCCTACATGCTGATCGTCATCATCTGCATGGTGCTGATGTATATCTGGCCCGGCCTGACCTTGTGGCTGCCGAACTATCTCTACGGTAACTGACGGGCGGCAAGGTTCTAATTCACTGCATCGAATTTGTAGGACGTCTGCAGGAACGTGCCGAAGCGTTCGGCGCGGATCGGGAGGGTCGATGTCGGAAACGGACTGCCGAATCCCCTCGTGAAAACATCGGTCGCCCACATCGACCAGAAGCGGCCGCCGACGCCGACACTGAAGCGCTCGGTCACGTCATAGGTCAGCACGGCTTCGAGCTGCATGCCGCGCCCAGTGCCGTTGGCCGGGGAATAGGGCGACGGCTCGTCGGAACGCAAGTAATGCGTATCGAGACCGGAAACGGAAACGTAGGGCAAATAGGCCGCGTCGGCCGTGAGCTTGAGTCCGGGCGCAATCGTGACGATCCCATTCACACCGATGCGCAGCGAGTGCCAGTCTTCGGACTGCGAGATGGTGATCCCGGTGGTCGGCGAGGGAACTGCGCAAATCACGCCGCCGCCGGGATACGCAATCTGGGCGCATCCATAGGAGTCCTTGCGGTCGCGATAGAAATTATAGCCTGCGAACGCCCCGAATTTCGCGCCCGGCGTTTCCAACAGGGTGTATCCAACGTCCAGCGTGGCATAGGCAATCGTGCCCTCGACCCTGCCCTGGTCTGTGTTCGAGTAGGCCATGGCTGTGTTGCGATAGGTTGGTAGCCAATCCTCATCGTTCATGTGGCCAGATGTCAGCCCGCCACCGCCGGCAAAGCCTTTCAGGAACACCCTGGCCGGACTGTCGACGCGGCCGAACACCTCGCCGGAGTGCCCTGTGGTCTCATAGGTGAGCCGTGAAATCAGCGCGTTCTGCAGCGGCTGATCTGTGCTCATACCGAGATCGTTCTGATAGCGACCGCTGCTGTACCAGTAACGCGCGCCGACTTCCGCCGTCCACCCGGAGACCGACGGCGCCGCCGTCAGCAAAGCGGCGGGCCGATTGTCCCAGCCGCGCGATGCGTCGACACCAGGGCGATAGTTCACGCCGAGCTTGACGACATGGCTGTCCTGCCGGACTCCCGTCGGCAGACCAGTGGTTTCGACCAGGCTGGCTGGATCGAGCGGCGCCGTCTGAAGACCGCCAAGTGGCGTCGCGATGTCGCGGCTTCCGAAATTGGCATAGTCGTATTCCAGCTTCATCGACCAAGCCGGTGCCAGAGCGTGTTCGACACCGAGCCCGATTGTCCATCCCCACTGCACGGCGTTGGCGTTCACCGAAGCTTCCGGCCGCTCGAAGAAATCGAGAGCGTTGGTCGTCATCGAGAAACGGCTCGACAGAAACGCGGCGCCGCCTTTCACATAGGCCAGCGAGTGACCGGCCGGCCCGAAGGCTTGGCCGACCCGCCCGGTGATGGTACCCATCGCATCCTGCCGGATACGACAGTTCGCCGAGACGAACAGGCCGGAATAGGCGAGACAGGTGTTGGTGCCGTCGGCATCGACGGCGGAGACATCGGCTTCGAGGCCGAACACCCATGGTGATCCGGCCTGCTGCCAGTTGTAGCCAAGCTGGCCACCGATGAGCGCCTTCGGCGTACGGATGTCGTCGCCATAGATCGACGGACCGTAGGGATCACCGACATGGGTGATGCCGGAGCCTCCGCCAAAATGTCCGCCGATATAGAAACCGTTCCAGGTCCACGGCAGTGGCGGCGCCTTCACGACCGGCCGCACAATGTCCGCAGAAAAAGCATCCGTTCCGTTCAGCGCCATGAGCACGCCGACCGCCACCACGTACCGCATCCGTAACACGAGCCGAGTCCTTGCCTTCGAGGAAACCAACTACGCATTACTGAGCCCGCACTATGGTAGGGGCGAAGATTCGAACACCACTGGAGATAGCATATCAGCCAAGCCCCGCAACACGGACTCGCGCGGAATGGAGCCAAGCGTTACCACGCGAAGCTGTGGTGGAGCAGTCCGTAGAGCCTGAGAACCAATTCGGTTTTCGGGTAGACGGCATCCGAAGTAGCGGATGTTGAAGACCTCGACGGTGGA
>NZ_JBVBEF010000056.1:0-57908 GCF_055456055.1 Bradyrhizobium sp. LeoB3 | reverse complement strand
CAAATCAATCCGCGAAGAGAATCACAGCTGCCACGCGCCCGATATAAAAAGATTCACAGTCTCGTAGGGTGGGCAAAAGCGAAGCGTGCCCACCCTACGAAATCATGCCGCGTGGTCGACCTTCAGCACACCGCGGCGGATCTGGTCTTCCTCGATCGATTCGAACAGGGCCTTGAAGTTGCCCTCGCCGAATCCGTCGTCGCCCTTGCGCTGGATGAATTCGAAGAAGATCGGTCCGATCGCATTGGCCGAGAATATCTGCAGCAGCACCTTGGTCTGGCCGCCATCGACCACGCCCTCGCCGTCGATCAGGATGCCGTTCTGCTGCAGCCGCGCAACGTCCTCGCCATGCCCGGGCAGGCGCTGCTCGATCTTCTCGAAATAGGTGTCAGGCGGTGACGGCATGAACGGCAGCCCGGCCGCGCGCAGCGTCTCGATGGTCTGGTGGATATCGCGCGCGCCGCAGGCGATGTGCTGGATGCCCTCGCCGCGATAGAGGTTGAGATATTCCTCGATCTGTCCGGAATCGCCGGCGTCCTCGTTGATCGGAATCCGGATCTTACCGTCCGGGCTGGTCAGGGCGCGCGAGAACAGGCCCGAGGCGCGGCCCTCGATATCGAAGAAGCGGATCTGGCGGAAATTGAACAATCTGGCGTAGAAGCCGGTCCAGACATCCATGCGGCCGCGATGGACGTTATGGGTGAGGTGATCGATGTAATAGAGCCCCGAGCCCTCAGGCCGCGGGTTCTTCTCGCCGAGCCATTCGAACTCGAGATCATAGGCCGAGCCCTTCGCGCCATAGCGATCGACCAGATAGAGCAGGCTGCCGCCGATGCCCTTGATCGCGGGAACATCGAGCGTCTTCTGCGCGGCATTGTCGGCCGGCTCCGCGCCGAGCGACAACGCGCGCTCATAGGCACGCCTGGCATCGACCACGCGGAACGCCATCGACGGCGCGCACGGCCCATGCGCGGCGACGAAGTCATGGCCGTGGGTATCAGGCTCCTCATTGACGAGATAGCTGATGTCGCCCTGGCGATAGACCGTGATCTTCTTCGTCTTGTGGCGGGCGACCGCCACATAGCCCATCAGCTTGAACAGGCGGTGCAGCTCTTCCGGATGCGGATGGGCGTATTCGACGAACTCGAAACCATCCGTGCCCATCGGGTTGTCGGCGCTGATTTCGGCCGGCGGCGCATCGTGCGGAAATGGACCCATTGGCGATTCTCCCTACTTTGGTTGACGGAATCTCCGCCGACCGGGCCACAAGGTGCATGCAAAATGGCGCGCGATGGGCTAGCATCATGCACACTCTGTGCATCGTAACGGCAAATGGCGCATGATTCAGCTGGACACGTTCGATCTCAAGATCCTGGCCGCATTGCAGGACGACGGCCGGCTGACCAACCAGCAACTCGCCGATCTCATTGGTCTGTCGGCCTCGCAATGCTCGCGGCGACGGATGCGACTGGAAGAGGAGAAAGTGATCTCGGGCTATCACGCCGACCTCGCCGGCGAGGCGCTCGGCTTCGAGCTGATCGCCTTCATCCAGATCACGCTGGCGACGCACTCGCCTGACAACGCGAAGAAATTCCGGGAACTGGTCAACCGCGTCGACGCGATCCAGGAAGCCTATTCGCTGACCGGAGACGCCGACTATCTCTTGAAGGCCGTGCTGCGCGACCTCAAGAGCCTGTCCGACATCGTCAACAATGTGCTGATGCCGCACCAGAGCGTCGCCCATGTGCGCTCTTCGATCGTGCTGGACCGGCTGAAGGAGAGCGCGAAATTGCCGTTGAGGGCGTTAGGCACGTAGCATGGCGCAAACCGAGGGAATTCCGTCATTCGAATTGCGGGCCTAGTTTGCGATGATCCGTCCCGCTTCAGCCTGAGAAACGACCATGGCGCTGCAACTGCGACCGAACTGTGAATATTGCGACAAGGATCTGCCGCCGAACGCGACGGAGGCGATGATCTGCTCCTATGAATGCACCTTCTGCGCTGATTGCGTGGAGCACAGACTGTTCAACGTCTGCCCGAACTGCGGCGGCGGCTTCGCGCCGCGGCCGATCAGGCCTTTGCAGGAATGGCGCGCCGGCGTGTGCGTGGTCAAGCAAACGCCATCGGAGAAGCGGGTGCATTTGAAGTACAGTGTCGAGGATGTGGCGGCGCATTCGGTACGGCTACGCGATATTCCGCCGGAACAGCGGTGACTGGTCACACTCCGTGATTGCTAGCTGCCCACCCTACCAAGTTCACTCCACCGCCACGATCGTGCCCTCGACCTCACCGAAGCCGACGCGATAGCCGTCGCCCTGGCACCAGCCGCGCATGACGAGCGAATCGCCGTCTTCGAGGAAGGAGCGCTTGATGCCGCCTGCAAGTTCGACGGGCTCGGTGCCATTCCAGCTTATCTCGAGCAGGCTGCCGCGCTGGTCCTTCTCTGGCCCGGAGATGGTGCCACTCCCCAAGAGATCGCCGATATTCATGGCGCAGCCAGAGGAGGCGTGGTGCAGCAATTGCTGCACCGAGGACCAGTACATGTATTTGAAATTGGTGCGGCAGATCCGCGCCGGCTCGTTCATCCCGGCCGCATGCAGGCTTACGTCGAGCGTGAGATCATAATTGTTCGGCTGCGTCTGGCGCAGATACGGTAAGGGCGCGGGCTCCTGTATCGGCCCTTGCAGGCGGAACGGCTCCAGCGCCTCGCGCGTCACCACCCATGGGCTGATCGAGGTCGCGAACGCCTTGGCCTGGAACGGACCGAGCGGAACATACTCCCATTGCTGGATGTCCCGCGCGCTCCAGTCGTTCAGGATCACGAAACCGAAGATCATCTCTTCGGCTTGTTGCTCGCCCAGCATCTCGCCCATCGTTGACGGCTGGCCGACCACGACGCCCATCTCGAGCTCGAAATCGAGGCGCTTGCACGGACCGAAGCTCGGCGCGTCCACATTTGGCGGCTTCAACTGGCCGCGCGGCCGGCGCACTTTCGTGCCGCTCACGACGACAGTCGAAGCGCGGCCGTTGTAGGCGATCGGCATGTGCAGCCAGTTCGGCTGCAATGCGTTGTCCTTGCCGCGGAACATGACGCCGACATTGGTGGCGTGCTCCTTGGACGAATAGAAGTCGGTGTAGCCGGCGACCGTGATCGGCAGGTGCAGCTTCACGTCGGCCATCGGCACCAGCGCACGCTGGCGCAGGCGCTCATTGTCGCGCAGCTCGGGATGGTCGTGGCGCAAGAGTTCACTGATCCGCGCGCGGGTGCGCGACCAGACCTTTGGACCAAGAGCCATGAACGGGTTGAGCGAGGACGCGGCGAATACCGCGGGTTCGACCACATCGATGCGGCAGTCCTGCGCGAGCTGCCAGAGATCGAGCACGTAATCGCCGATCGCAACGCCGATGCGCGGAGCCAGACCGTCCTTGGACGAGAACACGCCGTAGGGCAGATTCTGGATCGGGAAATCGGACGCGGGATCGACGTCGATGAAGGAGCGAAGTTTTGGATCGTTGGGGTGGGACATGCTTTCCTGCCGGATCTTTATGATGCATTCTCCACTCGTCATTCCGGGATGCGCCGGAAGGCGCAGGCCCGGAATCCATTTTGCCGCAGACGCAGTGGACAGATGGATTCCGGGTTCGCGCTTCGCGCGCCCCGGAATGACCGAGAGAGCTTATACTATGGCCTGCCCGGATCGAACCGCTTCTCCAGTCCCTTCCAGCAATCGGCGTAGTCGTCCTGCAGCGTCGCCGACTTCGCCGCGAATTGGGTGACGCGCTGCGGAAAGCGGGTTTCGAACATGAAGGCCATGGTGCCCGTTAGCTTCACCGGCTTCAACTCGCCATTGCTGGCGTGATCGAACGCCTCGCGGTCGGGGCCATGCGGCAGCATGCAGTTGTGCAGCGAGATGCCGCCGGGGACGAAGCCCTGCGGCTTGGCGTCGTAGACGCCGTAGATCAGGCCCATGAACTCCGACATGATGTTCATGTGGTACCAGGGCGGACGGAACGTGTTCTCCGCCACCATCCAGCGCTCCGGGAAGATGACGAAATCGATATTCGCGGTGCCCGCGGTCTCCGACGGCGAGGTCAGCACCGTGAAGATCGAGGGATCGGGATGATCGAACGCGATCGCGCCGACCGGCGAGAAGGTGCGCAGATCGTATTTGTACGGCGCGTAATTGCCGTGCCAGGCGACCACATCGATCGGCGAATGCGGCAGCGTCGTCTTCCAAAGCGAGCCGCCCCATTTCACATAGAGCTCGGTCGGCGTGTCCTTGTCCTCATAACTGGCGACAGGCGTCAGGAAGTCGCGCGAATTGGCCAGGCAATTGGCGCCGATCGGGCCACGCTCCGGCAGCGTGAAGGCGCCGCCGTAATTCTCGCAGAGATAGCCGCGCGCGGGACCGTTCGGGATCTCGACGCGGAATTTCACGCCGCGCGGGATCACCACGATCTCGCCGGGCTCGGCATCGATGCGGCCGAACTCGGTGACGAGGCGAAGATTGCCCTGCTGCAGCACGAACATCATCTCGCCGTCGGCATTGTAGAAATGCTGGTCCACCATCGATTTGGTGATCAGATAGACATGCGCCGCCATGCCGGCTTGCGTGTTGGCGTCGCCGGCCGTCGTCATGGTCTGCACGCCCTGCAGGAACGTCTGTTCCTGCGACGGCATCGGCGCCGGATTCCAGCGGAGCTGCTCGATCGGCATCTCGTATTCGTGGCAGGGCGCGGTGCGCCACAGCCCGGCATCGGCTTTCTCAAACCGGCCGGAGTGTTTCACGGACGGCCGAATCCGATAGAGCCACGAGCGCTCATTGGCGCCGCGCGGCGCGGTGAAGGGCGAGCCGGAGAGCTGCTCGGCATAGAGCCCATAGGCGCAGCGCTGCGGCGAGTTGCGCCCGACCGGCAGCGCGCCGGGCAAGGCCTCGGTCTCAAAGCTGTTGCCGAAGCCGGACATGTAGCCCGGCGTGATTTGCGCGGAGCTCTTGGCGATCACATCAGGCGAGGTGTTGATGTTCATGGTCATCCTCCTCCTTGCAGCGCGGCCCACATTTCGCGGTCGCGCTTGTCGGTCCAGATCACGGGATCATCGATCCCGGACGCTTCGTCATGGGCGCGCGAGACGTTGAACGGCAGGCAATGCTCGTAGATCGCGAAGCTCGAGAATTTCGGATCCATCACCTCGCGCGTCGCCGCCATCGTCTCCTTCAGCGTGCGCCCTTTCGCCACGGAGGCCTCGGCTGCGCCGTAGAGCGTCGTGACGAAATCACGCGTCATCGCGATCGCCTCGCGCCCAGTGGCAAGGCCTTTCAACGCATCGCCACGACCGGGCGCGATCGCCTTGGGATTGAAGGCGCGGATCTCGTTCAGCGTCATCGGCCATTCGCGCAAATGCGCATCGCCGCAATAGCAGGCCGAGTGATATTCGATGAGATCTCCGGAGAACATCACCTCGGCATCCGGCACCCAGGCGACGATATCGCCGGATGTGTGGCCGGCGCCAAGCTGCATCAGCCGCACTTCGCGCTTGCCGAGATAGATCGACATCTCGCCCTCGAAGGTGAGCGTCGGCCAGGTCAGGCCGGGAATGCTCTGGGCGTCCTGGAACAGGCGCGGGAAGCGGCCATACTCCGAATCCCAATCCTGCTGGCCGCGCTCCGCGATCAGGCGATAGGTCTCCTGCGAGGCAACGATGCCTTGCGCCTTGTAGGCGGAGGCGCCGAGCACGCGCACCGCGTGATAATGGGACAGCACGACATATTTGATCGGCTTGTCGGTCACGGTGCGTACGCGCTCGATCACCTTGTTCGCCATCGCCGGCGTCGCCTGCGCGTCGAACACGAGGCAGCCGTCTTCGCCGACGATCACGGCGGTGTTGGGATCGCCCTCGGCGGTGAAGGCGTAGAGATCGGTGCCGATCTCGGAGAAGGTGATCTTCTTCTCCGCAAGATCCGTGGTGGACGCAAAGCCTTTTGCCATCGGGTGTCCTCGTTATTGTTGCTGCTGTTGTTGCTGCTGCTGGCTCGCCTCCAGCATCCGCCGCTTGGCGAGCGCGATCGCTTCGCGCAGCACGTCGATGTCGCCGATATGGTTGGCGAGCACGAGCACCAACGCGGCATCGAGATCGGCGCTCTGCGCCTCCGTCAGGCCGCGATGCGCCTCGACGACGGCACGGAAGGCATCGTCCGGTTTTGCGAAGTTCGAGCTGGTCGACAGCGCCATGGCAACCTCAATTGAATCCCGTCGCCCGCGCCAGCGCCGCCTCTAACAGCGGCTGCGTCGGGAGACGGAAGCGTGCGGCGATATAGCCATCGGGCCGCAGCAGATAGGCGGTGCCGGGTTCGGCATCGTACCGCTTGCCGACGAGACCGGTGGCATCGGCGAAACCATCGTCGCCACCGATCCGGATCGTATTTACGCCATCCGGCACATCCACCGCGGCGCCATTACCAAACTCCAGCAGCGTGAACCCCGTTCCCGCGCCGATAAACGCCTCGGTCAGGAACTGCGGATTGCCGCTGCGCCCGGCGATCGGCGCATCCGGCATGGACGCGCCCGGCCGTGGCCCGCCGCACCATGCGTCACCATCCGGCGTCGACAGCGGCGTGTCGTAAACCGACGGCACCGACAGCCGTCCACCATTGACCATGCGCTTGCCGAACTCGGTCTCCTTCGCCAGCGCCAGCACCGCCTGGCGCAGCCGCGCCTCCTGCCGCGAGTTTGGCGCCATGAAATCGGTGGAGCGGGTGGATTCGCGGATGTTCTCATCGGCCGCGGCGCTGCGCTCGATGTGATAGCTCTCGAGGAGCGATTCTGGAGACGTCCCGCGCAGCACGCAGTCGAGTTTCCACGACAGATTCTCAGCGTCCTCGAGCCCGGAATTGGCGCCGCGCGCACCAAAGGGCGAGACCTGGTGCGCGGCGTCGCCGGCGAAGATCACGCGGCCGTGGATGAACTTGTCCATCCGCCGGCACTGGAACTTGTAGAGGGAAATCCACTCGAACTCGAACTTGTCGTGGCCGAGCATGCGCGCAATCCGCGGCCGCACATTTTCCGGCTTCCTTTCATGCATCGGGTCTGCGTCCGGATGGAGCTGCAGATCGATCCGCCAGACATCGTCCGGCTGCTTGTGCAACAGCGCCGAGCGCCCGGCATGGAACGGCGGGTCGAACCAGAACCAGCGCTCGGTCGGGAACGCTGCTGTCATCTTGACGTCGGCGATCAGGAACTGGTCCTCGAACACCTGGCCGGAAAATTCCGCGCCGACCATTTTGCGCAGCGACGAGCGTGCACCGTCGCAGGCGATCACGAAGGAAGCCCGAATCCTGTAGGCGCCCTCCGGCGTCTCGATCGTCAGCGCCACGCCATCGTTGCGGCTTTCCAGCGCAACCACCTTGTTGCGCCAGCGCAGGTCGATCGCCGGTAACTCGCGCACGCGATCGACCAGATAGGCCTCGGCATAGAATTGCTGCAGGTTGATGAAGGCCGGCCGCTTGTGACCGTCCTCCGGCAACAGGTTGAACTGATAGAGCTGGGAGGCGCCATGGAAAATCTTACCGACGCTCCACACCACGCCCTTCTCGACCATGCGGTCGCCGACGCCAAGCCGGTCCCAGAATTCCAGCGAGCGCTTCGAAAAGCAGATCGCGCGCGAGCCTTCGCCGATCCGGTCGGCGTCGTCGAGCAGCACTACAGGTTGCCCGCGCTGGGCAAGATCGATTGCGAGCGACAGCCCGACGGGGCCGGCGCCTACCACGACGACCGGATATTCAGCCGTGTCGGCTGCCACCCGATCCTGGTCGGGATGCCTCAGATAGCCGAACTGGTTGTTGGCCTGCGCCATCCGCTCAAACCCTTGCCGCTTCCTCGTGGCCCTGTTAAATTAGTCTCACGTGCAACGATCTTAAACTCCCTGACGGCACTGCCGTCAACTCCCCTCGGAGGCATTTTGACGAAATCGGTTTCGAGCGACGACATGGCGGCGACGCGATCCGAACCCGACTCGGTCGCGCCGCAGGAGGACGCGGCGGCCAAGAAAAGGCTCGACCTCTTCCACTTCATGCCGTTCCGCCTGAACCGATTGGCGGCGGAGGTGAGCTCGGCGCTTTCCGCCGAATATCAGGCGCGCTACGGGCTCGACATTCCCTCATGGCGCGTGCTGGCGACGCTCGGCTTCCGCCGCGAAGCCTGCAGCGCGCAATACATCGCCGATTGCACGCGGACACATAAGTCGACCATCAGCCGCGCCGTCACCACGCTGATGGAACGGCAGATCATCGAGCGCGTCGAGAATGCCGACGACCGCCGCGAATTCCGCCTGCAGCTCACCCGCAAAGGCAAGGCGCTGTACGAGGAACTGATCCCGCGCCTGCTCCGAAGGGAGCAGGAGATTTTCTCATGCCTGTCGGCGCAGGAGCGGCGGCAACTCGGAAAACTGCTCGGCAAGATCGAGCATGGACTTGAGCTGGTGCAGACCAGCGAAGAGGCGGACGCGAAGGAAACGTATTAGAGCATGATGTCATTTGGTTGAATCGGCGTGACCGCGGTTGTCCACCTCTCCCATAGGGAGAGGTCGGCGCGCAGCGCCGGGTGAGGGGTTACGGTTCCTCGATGGAGCTCATCCCCCTCACCCGGATCGCATCTCACGATGCGATCCCACCTCTCCCCGATGGGGAGAGGTAAGGCACTTCCGACGTGGCGCCAACTCGACCTTAATCTCATCATGCTCTAATTCGCTGGCGCTGAGAACCAGAGCTTGAACTGAACACCCGGTGACTGATCGAGCAGCTCGATCCGGGCGCCATGGAGGTGGGCCACGGCGGCGACGAGGCTCAGTCCAAGGCCGTTTCCAGGCGTGTAGCGGCTCTGCTCGAGCCGGTAAAACCGCTTGAAGACATGGTCGCGTTCGCCGGGAGGAATTCCGGGCCCGTCATCGGTGATCGCAATGACGGCCTCCTCATCGACGTTTTCGCAGGCAACGACGATCTTGCCACCGGCGCGACCGTGCTTGATGGCATTGTCCACGAGGTTGGCGATGGCATCGAACAACAGATCGCGGTCGCCGGTCACCCGCACCTCGCGGTCGCCAGTGATGGAGAGATCGGTACCGTCGCGCTCCGCCGCGGCGTCATAGAGCTCGACGACCTCGCTTGCGATCTCGACCAGGTTCACGTTGCGAAACGCGCCCTTGCGCACCTGGGTCTCGATGTGCGCGATCCGCGTGATCGAGGAGAACATCCCCAGGACGGCATCGAGGTCCGCGATCGTGTCGCCGATCAGCGCTAGATCTTTCTCGCCGATACGTTCGCCGTGATAGGCCTTCTCCAGCCGTCCGCGCATCCGGGTGAGCGGCGTCCGCAGATCATGGGCGACATTGTCGCTCACCTGCTTGACGTCTCCCATCAAGGCCTCGATGCGGTCGAGCATCAGGTTCAGATTCTCCGCCACACGATCCCATTCGTCATGGCTGCCGCGCAGCGGAATGCGCTTGTCGAGGCCGCTTTGCATGATAGCCCGGCTGGTGGCGTTGATCTCTTCTATTCGTCCCACTGTCCGCTGCGTGACCAGGATGCTCGCCACCACCGCAACCACGAACATCAGGAAAATGATTGCAATCACCGCCGCCCAGATCTTGGCGGCGAAGCTGTCGAGGTCGCTGATATCAGTTCCCACCAGTAGACGATCGCCGCCCGGCAGCGTTGCAGACATGGCACGAAACCGCGATTGTCCTGCGGCATCCGGCGCACGAGGGGCATGAAACTCCGTCCATCCCTGCGCAGTCGTGGCCGCCGAAGGCCATTTGTCGAGATTCCCGGCGAGAACGGCGGACGCATGATCGACCAGAAGATACAGTTTTTCTGCGGAACTGCTGTCGGCCACCCGGTTTCGGATCAGCTCAATCAATTCCTTGCGTCCTGATCGCTCGTAAGCGCCGAGCAAATTGGAATATTCGGCCATGATGGCCTGATCTGATCGGCTGCGCACGAAAGAGGCGGTCGACAGATAGACATAGGCGAAGATGGCGGCGGCGATTACGCCAAAGGTCACGATCGCGGCCAGCGCCAGCTTGAAGGTCGTCGACCTCAGGGTATCAGCCAGGAGCACGGAGACAGTACCCCATGCCGCGGACGGTATGGATCAACGGATAGGCCTGCTGGTCGTCGACCTTGCGACGCACGCGTCCGACATAGACGTCGATGATATTGGTCGAGGGATCGAAGTGGAGATCCCACACGTGCTGCAGCAGCATCGCGCGGGAGACAACGCGGCCTTCGTTGCGGACCAGATACTCCAGAAGCTGGAATTCCCGCGGAAGCAGCGGAATGGCCTTGCCGCCGCGGTTGGCGGTGCGCGAGATCAGGTCGATGGCGAGATCGCCGACCCGCAGGATGGTGTCCTTGGCGATGGTCTCGCTGCGCCGGCCAAGCGCTTCCAGCCGCGCCAGCAATTCGACAAAGGAGAAGGGCTTGACCAGATAGTCATCGCCGCCGGCGCGCAGGCCACGGACCCGATCATCGACCTCGCCGAGCGCGCTGATGATCAGGAAGGGAGCAGCGACGCCACCGTCGCGCAATTGACGCATGACCGTGAGGCCATCGATGTCGGGAAGCATGCGGTCGATCGTGATCACCGCATGATCGCGAGACGTGCCGCGCCGCAGGGCTTCGTTGCCGCTCGCGGCCAGATCCACCTCATAGCCGCTGCTCGTGAGTTGCTCGGCGAGTTGGCCGGCAGTTTCCGCGTCGTCCTCGACGACGAGAATGCGGCGATGACCTGCCGTCATGGTCTTCTTCCGGAATGACTGGCCACGAACGCGCGGCGTTCCTGCAGCCCAGGACGTCGCGCAGCTGGCTTTGTCGGAGACGCTCATCGTACTCCGATGGTTGCGCGGGACGGCTCACATGAATGTGACGGTCACCCAAGGCCCACCCGGCGAGGCTGCGCCGGAAGGTGCCGTGTCGCGCTCATCACACCGTGGTTCGGCAGTCAGTAGTAACCGTCGTACCCGCAGACGTTGACCCACTGCAGCCCGTAGCCCGTCCACACTTGAGTCCAGCAGTCGTCGTAGTAGCCAGCGTAGGCGGCGTAGCCGAAAGGCACGCCGATGAACGCAAAGCGATTGAAGCGGTTGCGGAAGAAGCGGTTATGGAAGCCATGCCGGAAGGCTGCGCTTCGAAAAGCTGCGCCTCGAAAGCCGGGGCTCGCGAAGCGCGGCGCGAATGCAGCATTCGCATTCGCGAACCGCGCACCGGCAAACCGCCCACCCACAAAACGCGGTCCTCCGCCGATGGTAGCAAAACGCGGTCCTCCGCCAATGCTCGCGAAACGCGTCCCTCCACCCATGCCGCCGAAGCGCGGACCTCCGCCTATGGCGTGCATCCCGCCTCCGAAGCTACCGCCGCGGAAACCTCCGGCCATGCCGCCGCCGTGAAAGCCGCCGCCCATGCCGCCGCCATGGAAGCCACCGCCGCCGCCCCCGAAGCCACCGCGAGCGAAGGCCGGCGACGCGAACGCAAGCGCGGTCGTGAGCGCACCCGCGATAAGGGAATTGACGAGCTTGCTCTTCATCCCGATTCCTCCCTGGTTGAATTGCAGCGACGCATCGCGTCGCAACAGGAGAACGATCAGGAGAGCTAAAAGCTCCTTCGACTTCAACTGACAAAGGCGACAGATTCTGACACGGAAGTTAGCTTCCGTGCCAGACTAAGCAGTTCCGCTCAGCGTAACGGCTTGCCGTTCTTCTCGCTGGCGCGGCGGAAGGCGTCGGCGAAGGCGTTGCCGGGTTGTTCTTGCTTGCGCGGGGCGGAGGACGTCATCGGCCCGCGAACACGGTCGCTCGACGAGCCCTTCGAATCCTTCTTGCCGGTCTCATCATCGAGCCGCAGCGTCAGCGCGATGCGCTTGCGGGCGACTTCGACGTCGAGCACCTTCACCTTGACGATGTCGCCGGGTTTGACGACCTCGCGTGGATCCTTGATGAAGGTCCTGGACATCGCCGAGATGTGCACCAGACCGTCCTGATGCACGCCGATATCGACGAAGGCGCCGAAGGCGGCGACATTGGTGACGGTGCCCTCGAGGATCATGCCGACTCTGAGGTCCTTGATCTCCTCGACGCCTTCCTTGAACACCGCGGCCTTGAACGCCGGTCGGGGATCGCGGCCGGGCTTTTCCAGTTCGCGCAGGATGTCGGTGACCGTCGGCAGACCAAAGGTCTCGTCCACGAACGACTGCGGCTTCAACTGGCGCATGATCTCGCTGTTGCCGATCAGCGCCTTGATGTCGCTCTTGGTCGCCGTGAGAATCCGGCGCACCACCGGATAGGCCTCGGGGTGCACGCCCGAGGCATCGAGCGGATCCTCGCCGTCGTTGATGCGCAGGAAGCCCGCGCATTGCTCGAAGGCCTTCGGCCCCAGCCGCGGCACCTCCTTCAGCGCCTTGCGCGACTTGAACGGGCCGTTCGAGTCGCGGTGCTGCACGATGCTTTGCGCCAAGCCGGGCCCGATGCCCGACACCCGCGACAGCAGCGGCACGGAGGCGGTGTTGACGTCGACGCCGACGGCATTCACGCAGTCTTCCACGACGGCGTCGAGCGAGCGTGCGAGCTTGCTCTCGCCGAGATCGTGCTGATACTGGCCGACGCCGATCGCCTTGGGATCGATCTTCACGAGCTCGGCGAGCGGATCCTGCAGGCGCCGCGCGATCGACACCGCGCCGCGCAGGGTGACGTCGAGCCCCGGTAGTTCCTCGGATGCATAGGCCGAA
This sequence comes from Bradyrhizobium sp. LeoB3, assembly GCF_055456055.1. Taxonomy (NCBI): domain Bacteria; kingdom Pseudomonadati; phylum Pseudomonadota; class Alphaproteobacteria; order Hyphomicrobiales; family Nitrobacteraceae; genus Bradyrhizobium; species Bradyrhizobium sp. LeoB3. Next base: position 45,134 of record NZ_JBVBEF010000056.1, on the reverse strand, counting down.
GCCGAATAGACCGACGCGCCGGCCTCCGAGACGACGATCTTCGTCATATTCAGGTCCGGCAGCCGCTTGACCAGTTCGGCTGCGAGCTTATCGGTCTCGCGCGAGGCGGTGCCGTTGCCGATCGCGATCAGGTTGACGCGGTGCTGAATCGCGAGCTTGCCGAGGATCGCCAGTGCCTCATCCCACTGGCGCTGCGGCTCGTGCGGATAGACCGCTGTCGTCGCCAATACCTTGCCGGTCGCATCGACGACAGCGACCTTGACGCCGGTGCGGTAGCCGGGATCGAGCCCCATGGTCACGCGCGCACCGGCGGGCGCCGCCAGCAGCAGGTCGCGCAGGTTGGAAGCGAACACCCGCACGCCTTCGGTCTCCGCCGCGGTCCACAGCCGCATGCGCAGGTCGATGTTGAGATGCACCTGGATCTTGGTGCGCCACGCCCAGCGCACGGTTTCGATCAGCCATTTGTCGCCGGGACGGCCGAGATCGGAAATGGCGAAGCGCTTCATAATCTTCAATTCGTAAGCGCTGGGCACGCCAGCCACCGGCGGCTCAGCCTCCGGCTGCATCTGCAGATCGAGAATCTCCTCCTTCTCGCCGCGGAACAGCGCCAGGATGCGGTGCGACGGCAGCTTGTGCAGCGGCTCGCTGAAGTCGAAATAGTCCTTGAACTTTTCGCCCTCGGTCTTCTTGCCCTTGCGCACGGTCGAGACCATGCGCGCGTTCGCCCACACCTCCTCGCGCAGCGCGCCGATCAGATCGGCATCCTCGTCGAAGCGCTCGACCAGGATCGCGCGCGCGCCTTCCAGCGCCGCGGCCACGTCGGCCACACCCTTGTCGGCATCGACAAAGGCTGCCGCCTGCGCTTTCGGATCATGCTGCGGCTGCGTCATCAACAGCTCGGACAACGGTTCGAGCCCGGCCTCCTTGGCGATCTCGGCCTTGGTGCGACGCTTCGGCTTGTAGGGAAGATAGATATCCTCGAGACGCGCCTTGTTGTCGGCAGCCATGATCTGCGCTTCGAGCGCGGCATCGAGCTTGCCCTGCTCGCGGATCGAATTGAGGATCGCGGTGCGGCGCTCCTCGAGTTCGCGCAGATAGGTGAGCCGTTCTTCCAGCGTGCGCAACTGCGCGTCATCGAGCGCGCCGGTCAATTCCTTGCGATAGCGGGCAATGAACGGCACCGTGGCGCCGCCGTCGAGCAGCGTGACGGCCGCCTCGACCTGCTGCTCGCGCACGCCAAGCTCTTGCGCAATCTGCTGATGAATCTTTGCCACGCAATTCCCCTGAACAACTTCGACGCAACCGAACCGCCGGTCGCGAGGCGCCGCTTATGGACCATGCCCGCCGATTTGATCAAGCGGCGGTGAGAGACAGTTCACAAGCGCGGCCCGCGCGAACGGCGAATCGGTATCGCGGTCTGTGCGCCGTCAATCTGCCGAAGATGTGTCGAATCGTCTTCCAGCGAAGTGCTCGAAGATTTCCTGCCTGGCCTGCTTGACGAACGGCACGTTTCATGATGTTCTTTTTTTGTTCTTCGATCTTAAGTTGCGTTAAAGAGGTATTTCATGGACGACGGGTATACCGGCGCCGAATCGTTTCAGTTTACCTTCCACAATGATGATACGCCTCGAGAGTTCGTCAGAGAGCTCTTGCGCGCCGTGTTCGGCAAGTCGGAGCGGGAGGCGATCCTGTTCGCGGCGGAGATCGACCAGCAGGGCAGCGCGACCTGTGGCCCCTATCCGTCTCGGGTCGCCGCGGCCTTATGGAAAACCGCGCAACAACGCATCAACGCGGCCGGGCATGGTCTTCAGATCACCAGCGAAGCGGTAAGGACCAGCGGCCCCTGCGATTTGTGCGGCGCGCCGCCGCCGGTGCAGGAGGTGCAGCTCGACGACAAGATCGCCTGCCTCTGCAGCGACTGCCTGCTCGCGGCAAGGGATGCATCCGAAAAATTGCAGGGCGACGAGTTCAGATACACATACGTCGCGATCGATTGGCATTTTGCCGGCATTCCACGCAATCAGCTCGTGACGCGGGCGCGCGGCTTTCCGGGTCACATGCGTGCGGACGTTCAGGTCGCGCTGGATCGATTGCTCTCTTCACCGATCCACTTCTTCGGCGTTCACGAAGAATATCGCTACGAGACGCTGACCTTTGCGGGATTGATGAACGACGGGCGCAATGCGCCAGTGATCGCTCCCCCGCAGTACTATGACGTCGATGTCGGCGAGCCGGCAGCGGTAAAGTGTCTCAACAACGGATTGTGGCTGTGCCGCGCCGGCGAACTTCGCTACGCGGTGCTGCTGTCCATTTATCGCGAATCCCGCAACGAGGACGCGATCCGGATCGAGATCGCGGTGCCGACCGGCGCAGCCGGCGACACCTTCGTTCAGCGCTGTTTTTCGGAGCTCGAGCAAGCGGTGCAGGCAGCGCGCTCCTATCGCGGCAAGGTTCTTTCGCTCGACGGCGGAGCTGAATATCGCGGACGTTCAAGGGGCATAACGGTGCACCGGCTGCCGCCCGTCGATCGCGAGGCCGTTATCCTGCCTGAACCGACCCTAAGACTGCTTGAACGCAACGTGCTGAACTTTGTCGGCAGCCGCGACGCGCTGCGCCGGCTTGGCCAGTCGACGCGCAAGGGCATCCTGCTCTATGGGCCGCCGGGCACTGGCAAGACTCACACCATCCGCTATCTCGCCACCAATCTGCCGGGACATACGACGCTGATCATCACCGCCGAACAGATCGGGCTGCTCGAAGCTTACATGAATCTGGCGCGACTGCTGCAGCCGACGATGGTCGTGATCGAGGACGTGGACCTGATCGCCGTCGACCGCGAGTTGATGGGTCCGTGCGAGGAATCGCTGCTCAACAAGCTGCTGAACGAGATGGACGGATTGAAGGAGGATGCCGACATCCTGTTCGTGCTCACCACCAACCGTCCCGAAGAGCTTGAAAGCGCGCTGGCCGGCCGGCCCGGCCGCATCGACCAGGCGATCGAGGTGCCGCTGCCGGATGCGATCGGCCGCGGCAAGCTGGTGCGGCTCTACGGCAGGAGCCTGCCGCTCGAGGACAGCATCGTCGACGAGGGGGTGCGGCGCACCGACGGCGTCAGCGCCGCCTTCATCAAGGAGCTGATGCGACGCCTCGCGCAGGCCAGCATCGCGCGCGACGGTGGCAAGTCGGTAATATCAGCCGACATCGACGAGGCGCTCGACGACATGCTGTTCGCCGGCGGCCGGCTCAATGTGAAATTGCTCGGCGGCGCGCAGGAGATGGCCGCGGAGTGACGCGCCCTGGGTGGAGGGCCGTCGCGCGGACTCCGGTTGGAGCGACGGCGGCGGGCCCCTTCTTTCGGCGCCGCTCCACCCTATATCAGGGCTGCCCCTCGCACGCTCAGAAGGACCGCCGGCTTGACCGAGCAGCTCGCCTTATTTGCCGACAATTCCTCCGCGCCGGAGGGATTGCGCTATGCCGCCGATTTCATTTCGTCCGAGGTCGAGCGGGAACTGATCGCGCGCATCGCGGCGCTGCCCCTGCAGCCGTTCCAGTTCGGCCAATATCAGGGCAAGCGGCGCGTGGCTTCGTTCGGCTTCCGCTATGATTATACGGAGCGACGGCTGCGTGAGGCCGATTTCATCCCGGACTGGCTCAGCCCCGTGATCGAGCGGGTCGAGGCCTTCGGCGGACCAGGCACCGAGATCGCGCAGGTGCTCTGCACCGAATACGACACCGGCGTCGGCATCGGCTGGCATCGCGACAAACCGCATTACGACCGGGTCTTCGGCCTGTCGCTGGGATCGCCATGCAAGTTCCGCTTCCGCTGCCCAGCCGGCGACAAGTGGGAACGCTTCACCTTGGAGGCGCAGCCCCGATCGATCTACCTGCTCTCGGGTGAGGCAAGGCAAGTCTGGGAGCACAGCATTCCAGCCGTCGAGGCGCCGCGCTATTCCATTACGTTCCGCACCATGCGGGACTAGTCGCGAGGGACGCTTCGATCACCTCTCCCACAGGGAGAGGTCGGCGCGCAGCGCCGGGTGAGGGGTTCCGGTCCCTCGATAGAGCAGATCCCCTCACCCGCGCCTTCGGCGCGACCTCTCCCTATAGGAGAGGTGAAGCAAGAACTGCTACACTCCACCTGATTCAGCACCAGGAGCCTCATGGCACGACGAACCGGTAGCGCCGATCTTCCGCTCCATAACGGGCGCGTGCCCGCGTGGCTCGGCCAGCGCATGTCCACGCTCGGCGCGATCATCACGCAGGCGATCGTCCACCATTACGGGCGCGAAGAGTTCCTGCAGCGGCTCGCCCATCCGTTCTGGTTCCAATCCTTCGGCGCGGTCATGGGGATGGACTGGCATTCCTCTGGAATCACCACCTCGGTGATCGGCGCATTGAAGCGCGGGCTCGCGCCGCTGCAAGACGAGCTTGGCATCTATGTCTGCGGCGGCCGCGGCAGCAACTCGCGCCGGACGCCGGACGAATTGACCGCGCTCGGCGAACGCACCGGCTTCGATGGCGTGGCGCTGACGCGTGCCAGCCGGCTGGTGGCCAAGGTCGATAGCGCCGCCGTCCAGGACGGCTTCGAGCTTTATCTGCACGGGTTCTTCGTCACCGAGGACGGCAAGTGGACCGTGGTGCAGCAGGGCATGAACGGCGACAAGCGGCAGGCGCGCCGCTATCACTGGCATTCCGAAACTCTGAAGAGCTTCGTCGACGAGCCGCACAGCGCCATCGATGGTCCCGCGCAGGGCGAGATCATCAACCTGACCGATCATCGCGCCGAACGCTCGCGCTCGGCGCAGCTCGATCTGCTCGGCGCGCTCGGGCCCGACGGCATCGCGCGCGAATATGCCGCGCTGTCGAAACAGCCCGATGCGCAGCCGGAACTGCCGCATTTGATCATGCCCGCGCATCATGACGTGCGCGCCAGCGACGTGTTCACGCGCCGCCTGCACGGCACATTGGCGGCGGCCGCCAAATGCGGCCCGCGCGATTTCCCGGAATTGCTGCTGACGCCGGGCGTCGGCGCACGCACCGTGCAGTCGCTCGCGATGGTCGCCGAAGTCGTTCATGGCGCGCCCTACCGGTTCAAGGATCCCGCGCGGTTTTCGCTCGCCCATGGCGGCAAGGACCGCCATCCCTATCCGGTGCCGATCAAGGTCTACGACGAGACCATCCGCGTGCTGAAATCCGCCGTGCAGCAGGCGAGCCTTGGCCGCGACGAAGAGATGCAGGCATTCAAGCGCCTCGACAGTCAGGCGCGCCTCTTGGAGCGAACCGCAACCGGCCCATCGTTCGATGCGTTCGTCGCGCAAGAGCGCAACCGATCGCCCGCGCTCGGCGGCCGCTCGGTGTTCGGATGGGAAGCGGAGATCGCCGGCAGCAAACGCGCGACGCCGGGCAAATCGACATAGACGCAGTCGGTTCACACCACTTGCAGCCGATGTGCCTCCTTGAGCGCTGTCTTCATCAGCGGCCTGACCGCCTTGTCCTCCCGGCCAACCACGACGCCGGCCGCGAGCGCGCGGGCCCGCCTGTTCTCGCGCGGCGCCTGCAGCGCTGCCGCCAGCGCCATCTTCCGATGTGCAACAAAGTCGTTCAGCGCGCCGAGCGCATCCTGGATCTTCTTGAGATGGCTGGACAGGCGCTTGAGCCTCTTTCGCTCCCGCTTGGCCGGAAAAAGCGACTCAAAAAAGTCCACCGCATACCTGATCTTCTTGATCCTGATCCGGAGCTTGTGCCGCGCGCGCGGCTGCAGGCGGTCAAGGTGCCGGCCTTGCTTGCGCGCCTTCCTGGTGCGACGGTGCAAGACGTCGGCCGCAAATTTTTCGATCGGAACATGCATATGTTCGTTCGCCGAAGCCGGCTTCGACTCGACCCACTCCAGCGTGTCGACCAGCAGCCTACGGAACCGTTCCGAGTTCACCGCCCTCTTCGCGCGCGCAAGGGCATCGGCGCGCTTCTCGTCGAACTCGTCCTTGATGGCCCTGCCGCCGCGGCTCAGCGCGCGGTCATGCGTGACCGGCTCGACCTGCTCCTTGATGAAAACATCGATTTCTCGCGCTGGCGCGAGCTCAGCCGTGAGCCACTTCAGTTCGCGCTTGACGGCTGCCGTTCCAGCACCAGGCAGCACCTTCGAAAACAGCGAGATTGCCGCGCGGAGCCTGCGCAGCCCGACCCGCATCTGGTGAACGCCTTCCGCATCAAGATTGCGGACCGCATCCGCATTTCCGGAGAAATGACGAACCGTCGCGCGGGAGATGACCTGGAACGCCTCGCCCGCCGTCATGTCGGCGGAGAGTTCGATCGGCTCAGCGGAAACGACCTGTTCCTCCCTGCCCTGCGCGAGGCCATAGCCGCGGTCTGATTTTGACCGCAGGTCGAGCTCGGCTCCCGACCGTCGCTCGATCGCTCTGGCAACACGGAACAGGTCGGCAAGCCGGCCGCTCTTCAGCTCGAGTTCGAGTTCCTCGATGGGGCTCGCACGATGGCCGGCAATGATCTTCCCTCGATCGATGGCGAGTTCGATCTCGCTCCTCCTGGTGCGGACGGGAACGGTGGTGCGATGAACCGCCGTCTTGAATACGGGCTTCAGCTTGCGGCGCAGCTTTCCGTTGGCGAGTGGCTCGAGCGGCGTGTCATCGGCCTCACGAAGATCCGGCGCGTCATTCTTGATCTCCGCTTCCCATTCGCCTCGGCCAAACTGCGCGCCGTTTGCCGACTTGATCGTCTGGATGTTCGTACTGCCGTTTTGCCGCACGCGAAGCGTCAGACCGCGACTCTTCAGCTTGTGTTTCCCGGTATCGAAATAGGTCGAGACAAGATCGCTGTCCGATCGTTCGCCCATTTTTCCACCAGGAATGCGCCAGCCGGCGAGAGATTTGAGGTTGCGGGCGGCGACGCGGAATTTCAGTTCCGTCTCGACGGCCATGCTTGCTCCGTACTGCTGTTGGATGCGGACTGCGCAAATCCCAGCGCTATAACGCCGAAAACGGTGAAGAGTGCCGCGGCCCGGCGATCATTGTTACAGCACAGCCCCCCATCATCCCGGCAATCGGAACGCTCCGCTCTGCACCGCCCTGCTCACCTCGCGCGCTGTCAGTTCCGGTCATATCCGTCGGCTTTGAGTACATGCCGTTCGAGATCTCCCAACGAGCAGAATTGCTGATGCAGCACCGTGATCTGTTCTGCATCGGTCAATGTATCGCCTCCGCGTGCGCGACAGCGTTGGATGGCAATCTCAAGCGGGGGCCTGAGAACGATGTAGTGCAGAGCGACCCTGAGTGCGTGGAAGTGCCCCAGGAACCACGGCCCGACAATACCATCCAGGAGAACAAAATAGCCGCCTCTGGCGTATCCCTCCGCCACGTTTGCGAGGATACGAACCACACTCCGATTCTGCTCGTGCGCCTCCGGCAGATAGGGCGGAATCGCACCGTGCTTGATGAAATGCCAGAAATCGTCGGCGTGAAGATGCACCTTGGCCATCCCCGGCTCGTGGGCAAGGATTTTTGCCGTGGTTGTCTTTCCCGATCCTGGCGGACCGGTAAGGATAAGAACTTCGCCTCTACCATCGTTCATCGCGCTGCAGCATACAGCGCAACGTTCAGCGATTCCAGCGACTCGTCATTCCGGGGCGCGCAACGCGCGCGCCCGCAATCCATTATGCCGCGTGCGCAAGTGGTGAAATGGATTCCTGGTTCGAAGCTGCGCATCGCCCCGGAATGACGGAGCCGGTTTGACGACGTCTAGCCCGCCTCCGTCGCCCCTACCTTCCGCATCACGACGTCGTCTTGATCTCGATCTGCTTGCTCTGCCTCGGCTCGGGCTTGCGCACGGTCACCTTGAGGACGCTCTTGGAGATCTCGGCGGAGATATCTTCCGCTTTCACACCCGCCGGCAATTCGACGGAGCGTGCGAACGAGCCGAAGCTGCGCTCGACCAGGTGGTAATCCTTGCTCTTCTCCTCGCGCTCGTTCTTCTTTTCGCCGCGAATGGTGAGAAGGTTGTCGGTGAGATTGAGCTCGACGTCCTTCTGCTCGAGACCGGGAAGTTCCGCCGTCATCTCGATCGCCTTGTCGGTCTCGCTGACATCCATGCTCGGCAGGCTTCTGCCGGCCGCGGCGAAGGCCGGGAAGTTGCGGGAAAGGCCTTCGAACAGGTGATCGATTTCCTGCTGCAGGAACGCGAATGGATTGGCTTCGCGACGGGCGACATTGCGATCAGTGGTGACGGGGACCATAGGCTTGATCATGATTGCCTCCTATGTAAGCCGAACTGGTGTCGGAACTTTACGGCCTGGCCGAAGGACGGCGTTGAGCGAAATCAAGCAAGACCCGGCACATGCGCGGCAGACTGGAAATAACGCGCACAGGTAAGCACGTTTCCCTTGTGGCCACAGAGAGGGATTTTTGATGTACGCCATGCTTCTTCAAGCACCCAACAGGCCGCTCGTGCGTGAGCAGCGTCCCGATCCGTTGCCCGGACCGGGCGAGGTGCGCCTCAAAGTTTCCGCCTGCGGCGTCTGCCGCACCGACCTGCATGTCGTCGACGGCGAATTGCCTGACATCCGTTATCCCATCATTCCCGGTCACGAGGTCGTCGGCCGGGTCGATCTGCTCGGCGAAGGCGTTGACGGCCTCGCGCCAGGTGCGCGCGTCGGCGTGCCCTGGCTCGGCTTCACCTGTGGCACCTGCCCTTATTGCCGCGAGGGCAAGGAGAATCTCTGCGATTATCCGCGCTTCACCGGCTACACGCGCGATGGCGGGTTTGCGAGCCACCTCATCGCCGATGCGCGCTATTGCTTTCCGCTCGGCGAGGACGGCGACGATGTCGCGCTGGCGCCGCTGCTCTGCGCCGGCCTGATCGGCTGGCGCTCGCTGGTGATGGCCGGCGACGGCAAGCGCCTCGGCATCTACGGCTTCGGCGCGGCGGGCCACATCATCGCTCAGGTCGCGCGCTGGCAAGGCCGCGAGATCTTCGCCTTCACGCGCGACGGCGATACGGAGGCGCAACAACTCGCCCTGTCGCTTGGCGCCGATTGGGCGGGCGCTTCTGGCGACAGGCCGCCGGCCGAACTCGACGCCGCCATTATCTATGCCCCTGTCGGCGCCTTGGTGCCGCAGGCGTTGCGCGCTTTACGCAAAGGCGGCCGCGTGGTCTGCGCCGGCATCCACATGTCGGACATTCCGTCCTTTCCTTATGATATTCTCTGGGAGGAGCGGCAGATCGTCTCGGTCGCCAATCTGACACGCCAGGACGGCAGGGATTTTCTGAAAGTGGCGCGCGAGGCGAACATCAAGACGACGACGACCACCTTTCCTCTGGATCAGGCCAATGAGGCGCTGGCGCACCTGCGCAGTGGCAATCTGGTCGGCGCGGCGGTGCTGCGGCCATGACGCCACCGTCCTCGCATCAAGGCACGACCGACCAGGACCGCGTGCTGGATTTTCTCGGCAAGCCGTCCGGCGGGCATGATACCCGTCGCGTCGACACGCACGGCTCGATCGTGTTCCTGAAGCCCGACCGCGTCTACAAGGTCAAGCGTGCGGTGCGGCTGCCCTATCTGGATTACTCCTCGCTCGACAAACGCAAGCACGCCTGCGAGGAGGAGATCGCCATCAATCGGCGTTTCGCGCCGGAAATCTATCGCGGCGTGGTGCCGATCACGGAAGGCGAAGCTGGCCCCGAAATCGGCGGCAAGGGAGACGTCATCGAGTGGGCGGTCGAGATGGCCCGGTTCGACGAGAACCAGACGTTCGACCATCTGGCGGTTCGAGGCGAGATCACGCCAAAATTAGCCGAGCCGCTGGCCGAGGCGATCGCCGCGTCCCACGACAGCGCACCGGTTTCGGATGGCGAGACCTGGCTCGCCTCGCTCCCCGGCATCATCGAACGCAACACGACAGCGTTTCGCAGCCATCCCGCACTTGCAAGCGCCGAGGTCGAGCGCCTGCATCTGCTGAGCTGCGATCTGCTCACCAAGAACAAGGTGCTTCTCGAGCAGCGCGCCGCCGCTCGTAGGGTGCGCCGATGCCATGGCGACGCGCATCTCGGCAACATCGTGATGATCGATGGCAAGCCGCGCCTGTTCGATGCGATCGAATTCGACCCCGTCATCGCCACCACGGATGTGCTCTATGACCTCGCCTTTCCGCTGATGGACCTCTTGCATTTCGGCAACCGTGCTGCCGCGAACCGGCTGTTGAACTCCTATCTGCAGGCCACGTGGCAGCAGAACGCCGGCGCGCTTGCCTTGCTGCCGCTGTTCCTGTCCATCCGCGCGGCAATCAGAGCCAATGTGCTCCTGACCAAGCATGCGCAAGGCGGCGGCGCCGCCGTGCTGTCGGATGCGCAGTCGTATTTCGAACTCGCAGGCGATCTGATCGCGCCGGGAAAGCCGTCGCTGATCGCGGTCGGCGGCCGCTCAGGCACCGGCAAGAGCGTGCTGGCACGCGCCATCGCCGGACTGGTCCAGCCTGCACCCGGCGCGGTGTTGCTGCGCTCGGACGTGATCCGCAAGGAGATCTTCGGAGTCGGCCCGCTGGTCAAGCTCCCCGAGTCGGCGTACGCGCCCGGAACGTCCGAGCGCGTTTATGACGCAATGCTCGATCGCGCGCGAGCTATGCTGGCGCAGGGATTTTCCGCGCTGGTCGACGCAGCGTTCCTGAAGGAAGACGAGCGAAACCAGCTTCGCCCGCTTGCGGCCTCCTGCGGCGTCGATTTCTTCGGGATATTCCTTGTTGCCGAGACCTCCATCCGCCTCGCACGCATCGGCGCACGCCGGAATGACGCCTCCGACGCAACCCAGGACGTGGCGCTGTTTCAGGACAGCATCGACACCGGCGCAATCGATTGGACGATCGTCGATGCGTCGGGAACGCCGGAGGAGACATTGGAGCAAAGCATCCCGCATCTTCCGCGGGGTGACGTACTAGAGGACTAGATCGGAGCGATGACGGTCCTTCTCCCTCTCCCCGTTCTTACGGGGAGAGGGTTGGGGTGAGGGGCTCTCTCCACGCAGACGTTGACCGACGGACTCGCAGAGACTCCCCCTCACCCGAAATTCAAGCTACGCTTGAATTTCGACCTCTCCCCGCAAGCGGGCGAGGTGACGCGGGGTTCGCGCCGTAACCAGGCCACTAGTGCTGCAGCACGTATCGGCCGGGCGCATCCTCCAGCGCGGTGGCGTCCTTGCCGGCGCCGCCCATGGGTGACGGCGCAACCGGTTCGCCGGAATGGGCATTCAGGAACGCGACCCATTCGTGCCACCAGGAGCCTTCGCGCTTTGGCGCGACCTTCAGCCATTCATCCGGCCCGATATAGAGGCCGTCCTTCAGCTTGGTCAGGACCTGGTACGAATGCCACGGCTCGTTGGGCGCCGCGACGACGCCGGCATTGTGTCCGCCGTTCGTGAGCACGAACGTCGTATCGGCATCGGCGAGGAAATGGATCTTGAAGGTCGATTTCCAGGGAGCGACGTGATCGCGAAGCGTACCGACGACGAACATCGGCGCATGCAGATCGGACAGCGAGATCGGCTTGCCGTCGACGCGATAACGCCCTTCGGCAAGGTCGTTGTCGAGGAAGAGCTGGCGGAGATATTCCGAATGCATCCGATAGGGCATGCGTGTTGCATCCGCATTCCATGCCATCAGGTCGCTGAGCGGCTGCCGCTCTCCGATCAGGTAGTCGCGGATCATCCGCGACCAGATCAGGTCGTTGGAACGCAGCATCTGAAAGGCGCCGGCCATCTGCGTGGTCTCGAGCACGCCGCGCTGCCACATCATATCCTCGAGGAACGAGACCTGGCTTTCGTTGATGAAGAGCGTGAGTTCGCCGGCCTCGGTGAAGTCGGTCTGCGCGGCCAGCAGCGTCACGGTGCGCAGGCAGTCCGGCTTCTCCTTGCTCAGCCGCGCCGCCGCGATCGACAATAGCGTGCCGCCGAGGCAATAGCCGGTGGCGTGAATGGGCTGGCCGGGGACGATCCGGTTGATGACCTCGATCGCGGCATCGACGCCGAGCCGGCGATAGTCCTCGAGACTGATGTTGCGGTCCTCGGGCGTCGGGTTGCGCCAGGAGATCATGAACACGGTAAAGCCGTTCTCGACCAGGAAACGCACCAGCGAATTGTGCGGCGACAGATCGAGGATGTAATATTTCATGATCCAGGCCGGCACGATCAGGATCGGTTCGGGCCGGACTTGCGATGTGGTCGGCGAATACTGGATCAGCTCGATCAATTCGTTGCGGTAGACCACCTTGCCCTTGGTGACAGCGACGTTCTGTCCAACGACGAACCTATGTTCCGGCCCGTGACCGGTCACCAGCGCCTTCCAATCCTCCAGCCAATTGTGCAGGCCGCCGACGAAATTGCCGCCGCCGGTCTCCATGATCTTGCGCAGCACTTCGGGATTGGTCAGCGCGAAATTCGTCGGCGCCAGCACGTCCAGCCACTGCCGGATCGCGAAATCCGCAATCGCCGCATCCTGCCGCGCCACGCCATGGACATCGGTGGTGGCCGATTGCCACCACTGCTCGGTCAGCAGGAACGCCTGCGCCAGCATGTTGAAGGCCGGCAATTCCCAGTCCGGCTCGGAAAACCGCCGGTCGGTCGGCGCCGGCGCGATCAGGCCCCAGGTGCGATAGACCGGATGCGGGTTCGCGAGTGTCTCAAAAAACTGCATCGCGTCGCGGATCACATCCCGTGCAAGCGTCAACCGCTTGCCCGGCGAGATTGCCAAATGGAGCTGCCAGTCGAGCAGCGCCAGCGTAAGCGCGGCGGGAGACAGGCCACCAGTCCAGCGGGCGATCACGGCATGGGCGAGGTGATCGATCACGTCGAACGCCGATACCGGCTCGGACGGTGCTGGTACCGCGGGGACCGCCGCGCCGACTTGCAACGGCGGCTTGACCGGCTCGAATGGAATGACTTTGGAATCCATGGCCTGGCTTGTCATACCAACCTCCATTGACTCCATTTACGCTAGTGCCGCCAGCGACGGTTTGAGCTGCGTCAAACTGGTTTGCCACGGCCTCCCGCATGGATCGGGCGGTCCGAACCGCATGCAGCAAGCGCCCATGGGTTATCGGCATGAGCGGCGACATCGGCAGTTTCGTCATCATCGTGCTCGTGATCGGCATGTCCTTAACGCTCGACATCGTCCAGGAGCACCGCGCCGAACTGACCGCCGAAGCGTTGCGGCAGTCGGTGGCGATCCAGGCCGACGTCGTGCGCGACGGGGCTATCGTCTCCCTTCCCGTCAGCGAGCTGGTGCCGGGCGACGTCGTTCACCTCCGCACCGGGAGACCTCGTGCCGGCGGACGGGATCGTGCTGGACGCGCACGAACTGCAGGTCAACGAGGCCTTGATGACGGGCGAGCCGTTTCCGGCGAGCAAGACCACCGCGCCATGCGCGGCACCCTGCCCGCTGAAGCAAGCAACGCGCTCTTTGCCGGGACCAGCGTGGTCAGCGGCGCCGTGATGCTGATCGTCGAAACCGGCCATCGAACGCGCTTCGGCGTGATTGCTGCCGAGCTCGCCACCAACGCGCCGCCGACGGCGCTCGACGGGAGCGTGGTGAATTGCATCCGCAATGGATGCTGCACTCCCTCTCCCGCTTGCGGGAGAGAGCTGGGGTGAGGGTGTCTCCGCATTGGGATTCCCTGAGTGGAGAGAGCCCTCACCCGCTGCGCCAAGGCGCAGCGACCTCTCCCGCAAGCGGGAGAGGTGAGGTCCGCAGCGCGCTCCAAATTCACGCGAAGCCGAAAAATTCCTTGCCGCGGGCGATGATCTCCTTGTCGGTCGGGTGATCACTCGCCTCGACGCGAAGGATGATGTTCGGGTAGGTGTCCTGCAGATGATGCAGCAGCTCGGTCTTCTCGTTCCCCGGCCCCATGATCAGGACGTCGGTGCAATTCTGCAGCACCTGCCCCACGCTGACCAGGAAAGCGGGATCACTCTCGACCTTGCCTGAGCCGATGCTGTTGGCCTTGTGGTGAAGATGGGTCGAGGACAGATGCGCCGGCACCACGATGGAATCCACGCCCGTGAGGCCCATCGAGAAGATCTTTGCGGTGAGATGATCGATCCAAACGACCGCATGCGCATGCGTCGCGGTCGTAGTTCGTGTCGCAGAGCTGGACATTGCTTCTCCTTGCGTCAGTGATGGTGTTCGATGGCTCAGCTCATATATTGGCCGCCATTAATCGACAGCGTCGAGCCGGTGATGAAGCCGGCCTCGTCGGCGGCGAGAAAGACGACGGCGCGCGCGATCTCCTCGGGCCGACCGAGCCTGCCGACCGGAATCTGCGGCAGGATCACATCCTTTATGACCTCCGGCGAGACCGCATCCAGCATCTCGGTGTGGGTATAGCCGGGACAGATCGCGTTGACGGTGATGCCGACCTTCGCGCTCTCGAGCGCAAGCGCCCGCGTGAAGCCAAGCTCGCCGGCCTTCGCGGCCGAATAATTGGTCTGTCCGAACTGGCCCTTCTGGCCGTTGATCGAGGCGATGTTGACGATGCGGCCGAACCTGCGCGACCGCATGCCCTCGATCACGGATCGGCACATGTTGAACAAGGCGTTGAGGTCGGTATTGATCACCGCGTCCCATTGCGCCTTCGTCATCTTCTGCAGGCTGCTGTCGCGCACGATGCCGGCATTGTTGACGAGAATGTCGATCGGACCGAGCGCGGCTTCCACCCGCTTCACGCCGGCGCCGCAGGCGGTGAAATCGCCGACGTCCCATTGAAACACCGGTATAGCTGTTTCAGCGTGAAACGCCTCGGCCGCCTTGGTATTGCCGGCATAGGTCGCCGCCACGCGGTAACCTTCCGATTGAAGCGCCCGGGCGATCGCGGCGCCAATGCCCCGAACGCCGCCCGTAACCAACGCAACGCGTCCCATGTCGATCCTCCCTTGCCTCTGCAACCTGGCCGTGAACCAATAAAGAAGGGAGGCCAAACGCCCTTTGATGTGGGTCAACAAGGGGAGGAAACTGCGCTGACATAGTGAGTTCGCCAACGACGGGAAGCGCCCGCAGGCGGCTTTCGTCCGTCATCAGGGAGAGATTCATGTACAAGAACATTCTGGTGCTGGTGCCCACGGAATTGTCGACGCGTCCGGTCGCCGATGGCTCGATATCGCTCGCGGCCACGTCCAAAGCCGAACTTGAAGCGCTGGCGATAGGCTACGAGGCAAGCAGCATACCGATGACGGCGGAAGGCGGCGCCGCGGTCGGCTCGATCAATGAGATCGAGCGTCAGCGCGCGTTTGAGCGCGCTGACGGCGCGTTGCGCATGTTCGAGGCGCAGGCCAGGAATGCAGGCATCACCTACCGCTGTCGCGCCCTCAGCGCGCTTCCGGGCGAGGCGGTCGAGATTGTCGGCGCGGCCGCGCGGCTGCACGACCTGACGATCGTGTCGCAGCCCGAGGTCGATCGCGACACCTTTGACAACAAGCTCGCCCAGGAAACGCTGTTCGAGGCCGGCGGCCCGGTGCTGTTCATGCCTTACACATTCAAGGGCGCGTTCACGGCAAAGCGGATCGGCATCTGCTGGGATGGCAGCCGCGTTGCGGCACGCGCCCTGCACGACGCCATGCCCTTCCTGAAGGCGGCAGAGACGCTGACGGTCATCACCGTCAACGAAGACGACAACGTGCCGAGCGAGGCGTCGCCGACCCATCTCGCGCGATACCTGGCGCATGTCGACGTCCCGGTCCATCTGACTTCGCTCAGGATGGATGATGCCGAGATCCAGCCGGGCATCCTGTCGCTCGCGGCCGATGAGTCGCTCGATCTCCTGGTGATGGGCGGCTACGGGCATTCGCGCCTCAAGGAAACCGTACTCGGCGGCGTCACGCGCGACATGCTGCGCTGCATGACCGTTCCGACGCTGATGTCGCATTAGATTCTTTGTTTGACGCGTTTTCTTTACGCGAACCGGTATCCACTTCGCTTGAAAACGCTCTGGATTCGAGACACATGCCGTGCGCGCCCACCAGATCATGACCAGGGACGTCATCACCGTCAGCCCTCATGCATCCATCATGGATGCCGCCAACATCATGCTGCGCTGTCACCTGAGCGGCCTGCCGGTGATGGGCGAAGACGGCATGCTCAAGGGCATCGTCTCCGAGAGCGACTTCCTTTGCCGCGGCGAGATCGGCACCGGCCGCCGGCGCCCGGGCTGGCTGCAGTTCTTCGCTGGGCCCGGCCGCGCGGCGATCGATTTCGTGCATGAACGCGGGCGTCACGTCGAAGACGTCATGACGCCGGATCCGATCACGGTGGACGAGCAGACGCCCTTGGACGAGCTCGTGCGCATCATGGAAAAGAGGCGCGTGAAGCGCCTGCCGGTGATGAGCGGCAAGATGCTCGTCGGCATCATCACGCGCGCCAACATCCTTCAGGCGGTCGCGAGCCTTGCCAAGGAAATTCCCGACCCGACCGCTGACGACCAGCATATCCGCGATCGTATCCTGCGTCAGATCCAGGGCACAGACTGGCGACCCGCCGGCTTCCAGGTCACCGTGCGCAACGGCGTGGTTCATCTCCATGGCGTCATCTTCGACGACAGCACGCGCAAGGCGGCCATCGTTCTCGCCGAGAACACCGCCGGCGTTAAGGCGGTCCACGATCACCTCTGCTTCGTGGATACTTATTCGGGGTACTATGTGGAGCCGCCGGAAGACGTCAGTGCGGCGAGGTGAACCGCCCCCGGGAGCGCTGCCGATTCCGTGATATCTAACTACGCCTCGTGAAGCGATCTTTCGAAAGCGGCCGATCTCTTTCGGAAATGCACGCAACGGGGGCGCTGCAGGATCGATCGTCTGGGATCGATGGCAAGCGCATATCGAAAAAGTACGGCCGACATTCCGGATCGAACGAAAAGTTCTTGCCCATTCTGGCGAAGCCTTATCGGCTGACGTACCCTTCGTGTAGATATGGGTGCGGCTTCAATACAATCGCCGCACGGAAATTCGTTCAGGATCGGACTATCGCCATGCTCAACGATGGGCGAGCATTTGACCGCGAGACAACAACAACAACAACGGCCGGCAGCTCGAACATCTCGTCGGAGCGGGCGCTGGGTATCGCGCATATATGGCGCTTTGCGCCGCGTTGGCATCAACGCACAAGGCGCATCGTCACGGGAATAGCCGGGCTCGCCGCGGTGGGCACCGTATTGGGCGGCCTGACCGGCTATTGGACGACCTACAAGGCGCTCAATGACTGGATCAGCCGCAGGCAAGTGGTGATGCCGGCGCCGCGCCTCTCCATTGCCGTGCTGCCCTTCGAGAATCTCAGCGGCGATCCGGCGCAGGATTATTTCGGCGACGCCGTCGTCGAGAACCTGACGACGGACTTATCCGTCAACATCCCGGCTCTTGTCGTCATCACCGGCGGCTCGGCACTGACAGACAGAAACCAGAGGATCGATCCCAAACGGATCGGTCAGGAGCTGAATGTCCGCTACCTGCTGCTCGGTTCGGTGCTTCGCTCCGCCGACCAGCTTCGCATCAATGCGCGGCTGGTCGACGCCGAAAACGGCGAGCAGTTGTGGGCGGATCGCTTCGACGGAAGCGCGGCCGATTTATTGAAGTTGCAGGATCAGGTCACGTCCCGCATTTCCAGCTCGCTTCAATTCACCTTGCCGATCGCCTGGATGCGCAAGACGCAGATGACGACGACCACGCTATTGTCGATGTGACGCCAAGCGGCGGCATCGCAAGGGATGCCTGACAATCCCTACAATATGGTCGGATATTTTTTCTTCAGAAGCGAAGCAAATTGTCTGGCGGCCCATGCGTTGAGGCGGATAACCCGAAAGCTATACGAAGGTATAGAACGGGCATACTAACGACTTCCCTCACGGCTTTATCCGCGGCCAACTCTCTCAGAACTAAAGCAAATTCGCCTCGACGCGGAGGCGAGCACGCTGCCGCCATTTGCAATATCTAACACCCGCTAAGCATCTATAACGGGCATCATAGCGCGAAGGGCATATGCTCTTCAGAATTGCAACTGTTGCATTCGCAGAGTTCCTCGGTCGCAGGCGATGCCGACCGAAACTAGAAAGGATGAGCGATGCTTACGCAGGCTATCAACGAGAGGCTGAGCCATCCTCACGTCAGCCTCCCGGTCGGCTCGGAATCGCACCACGTCCATCCTGATGCCGAAGGGCTCCGCCAGGAGCACAAGTGGCGCGACCTGAAACAGGATGATGCGGCTGCGATCGGGGAGATCGCGATTTCGCGCTGGGCGGGTTC
Organism: Bradyrhizobium sp. LeoB3; assembly: GCF_055456055.1. Taxonomy (NCBI): domain Bacteria; kingdom Pseudomonadati; phylum Pseudomonadota; class Alphaproteobacteria; order Hyphomicrobiales; family Nitrobacteraceae; genus Bradyrhizobium; species Bradyrhizobium sp. LeoB3. The sequence goes on along the minus strand of NZ_JBVBEF010000056.1, from coordinate 26,857 downwards.
GCAAACCGGCTCCCGATACGAGGAGGCGGCAACGCCGCCCGGTCGATATGTGGTGGCGATCGCCCTGAAGAGCACGCGCCTCACCCTGACACGGGGGCGGCAGATCATTTTCGACGGGGTCATGCCGGCGGGCACGCTGCACGTCACGGCGCCTTCGACCCAGCTTGGTGCGCAGTTTCACGCCCCCTACGACTTCCTGCACTTCCATGTCTCGGCCGACTATCTTCACGGGCACCGCGCCGCGGCCGAGCCCTGTGCGACCGGCGAGGATCTCGGCGACCTCATCCTGCTGCGGGACTCCTTTGCCGAGCAGCTCGGCAGGGCGCTGATCGAGCGCGGCAATGCCAGGGACCCGGCTTTCACCCGCTGCATTGGTCAAACGCTGGCCATGCATATCGCCCGACTCGAGACGCCGCGGAGCAAGGTCAACGCGCTGCCGAAATGGCGGCTCAGGCGGGTCGAAGAGTACGTCAACGCAAACTATCATCGCAGCGTCAGTCTTGCCGATCTGGCCAAGGCCGCCGGCCTGTCCCGCATGCATTTTGCGGCCCAGTTCCGGGCGGCGACAGGCTTTCGTCCGCGCGAGTATCTGCTGCACCGGCGCGTCGAGCGCGCGAAATGGATCCTCTCCGACGGCGAGACGCCCCTGGCCGAGGTCGCATTGGCAGTGGGCTTCTGCACCCAGGCGCATTTCTCGACTGTCTTCAAGCGCATCACCGGGGAAACGCCGGCGCGCTGGCGAACCGCCAGCCGAAGCGCATCGCCCTCGCCGATCGACCAGAGCGTCCGGACCAAGATCCCGTTCGGCCGGCCACGGGCTCAAGTACGGCGCGCGGATCATCTCATTGCCGCCGGCGGTCACCCCTCGCTGTGACAGCACCTGAGGCCGTGTCGCAAATTGCGACACCGGCCGCCCCATACTCGCTTGCAATCATTCGATTGAAAATCGGCATCATGGCCGTGGCAGCTCGCGTGCGCATGCTTTTGCCGCGCGGCGCGATATTATTCCTATTTCGATCTATCGGACACAGCGCTGTCGGGTAACACCTTTGGCTATCCTGTAACACCTTTGGCTAAGGTTGCTAGGCGTTCGGAAAGCAATATGATGCGCTGGATTGGTCCCTCGACGATCTCAGGTCATTTGGAGTTCGGACGGGCACCGCGACGTGTTGCTCCGGTGCGCATCAAGCTGATGCGGTGAGGGACGGAGAGCGTCGGCCACCTGCTTGATTGAGGTCCCGAACATGGGCGACCGCACGCAACGCGCCGTCCGCGAGGCCGGTCGGGATTCGGCCGCGCCGGAGACCGTTTGCTTCGGTCCGTTTCGGCTGCATGCAGGGCAAAGAACGCTGGAGAAGGACGGCACTCCGATTCAGCTCGGCGGCCGGGCGCTTGATCTTTTGATCGCCCTGGTCGAGCGTGCCGGCACGGTGGTCAGCAAGAATGACCTCTTGGCCAAGGTGTGGCCCGACATCATCGTCGATGAAGGCAGCCTCAGGGTGCAGGTCGCGGGCCTTCGGAAAGCGCTCGGCGACGGCGAGGCCGGCGCGAGATACCTGACCACCGTTTCGGGGCAGGGCTACTGTTTCGTCGGACGGCTTTCGCATCCGAGTAATCAGGAGCAGTCCTCGATCGGGCCGAACTCCGAACCGGCCCACAATCTGCCGGCGCGGCCGATGCGGATGGTGGGACGCGACCAGACCGTTCGCGACATATCGGCCAAATTGAGGAGCGAGCGTTTCGTCACCGTCGTCGGCCCCGGCGGCGTCGGCAAGACCACGGTGGCGGTCTCCGTCGGCCATGAATTGCTCGAAGCGTTCGCCGGTGCGGTCCGCTTCCTCGACTTTGGGACACTCCATGATCCCGCACTCGTTCCAAATGTCGTCGCCTCGGCGCTCGGCCTCCTCGGCCAGGCTGGTGATCCATCGGACAGTCTGGTGAACCTGCTCCGCGACAGGCGGATGCTGCTGATCCTGGATTGTTGCGAGCATGTGATCGAGACATCGGCCGCGCTGGCCGAGCGGCTCTATGCGGAGGCGCCGCAGCTCCATATCCTGGCCACCAGCCGGGAGTCGCTGCGGGTCGAGGGCGAGCATGTTCACCGTCTGCAGCCGCTCTTGAGCCCGCCTGATGACGCCGGCCTGACGGCCGCACAGGCACTTGCCTTTCCTGCGGTCCAGCTATTTGTGGAGCGCGCGGCTGCGAGCGGCGGACATCTCATCGAGTTGAGCGACGCGGACGCGCGCCTGGTTGGCGAGATCTGCCGCAGGCTGGATGGCATCGCACTGGCGATCGAGCTCGCCGCCAGCCGCGCCAGTGCCTCCAATATCAAGGACACGGTCGCGCTCTTGAACGACGCATTCAAGCTCCTGGGCGAGGGACAGCATGCCGTGCTGCCACGGCATCAGACCCTGCGCGCGACGCTCGACTGGAGTTACAAATTGCTGTCGGAGCCCGAGCGCATGGTGCTGCGGCGAGCGGCCGTGTTCGCCGGCAGCTTCACCTTGGAAGCCGCGCGCTCGGTTGCTGGCGCAGAGGACGCCGACGACGGGCAGGTGATCGCGGCCGTTGCCAGCCTGGTGGCGAAATGCATGCTTGCGGCAAGCGCGAGCGGCACATCAACGCGATACAGATTGCTCGACACGGCACGGGCCTATGCCCTGGAACGGCTTGCCGCCAGCATGGATGCCGATGCGACGGCGCGGCGGCATGCCCGCTATTTCCTGCATCTGCTGCAAGAGATCGGTAGCGGCTCGGTCCCATCATCGGAAGCGAACCGATTTGCGGCGATCGCGGACCAGTTCGGAAACATACGCGCGGCGCTGACCTGGTGCTTCTCCGAACGCGGCGACCGCGCAACGGGCGTCGCGCTGGCCGCAGCGGCCATGCCGTTTTTCCTCAAACTGTCCCTGTTCGCCGAGTGCCAGCTCTGGGCCAAGCGCGCGATCGCACAGCTTGACGTGGCAAATCACAGCCTGAAATACGACCTCGACCTTCACGCCGCCCTGGGCCTGGCGCTGTTGCTCACGAAGGGGACCACCGACGACGTTCACGCTTTTCTGATGCGAGCGCTTCGAATAGCCGAAGAGATCGGCGACGTTCCCAGCCAGCTTCGCCTGATCGAGCGGGTTCACGTATTCCAGATGAGGGCAGGAAATTTCACGGAAGCGCTGGCGCTCGCCACACGCGGCGAAGCCGTCGCGTCCGATCACGGCGACCGCATTAAACTTGCGCATATGCGGATCGCGCTCGGCGTCTCCTGCCATCTTGCCGGAGACGCGCGGCTGGCGCGGTCTTATGTGGAGTCGGCGTTGTTGCAATTGCCGGGCTCGGAACCTGATGTCGATGATCCCCTGAACTACGACTACCTCAGTCGCGCACGAATCACGCTGGCTCGCATCCTGTGGCTTCAGGGATATCCCGATCAGGCGGTCGACACGGCGCGGCGGGCCATCGCCGACACGATGCGTATCGGTCATCCTGCCAAGCTCTGCATGGCGATGCTTTGGGCATTCTCGATCTTTGTCTGGAACTCGGAAACGGAGAGCTACGAAGAATACGCCGACAGGCTTATCCTGGAGGCGAGCAAGCACGCGCTCGGGCCGTACCAGACGATTGGCTACGGAACAAAAGGCGTTGTCCTGGTGGCGCAAGGCCAGGTCGAGACCGGGATTGCGCTGCTGCGGGGCGCGCTCGAAGTCATGCACAGCCATCGATATGGCTCGCTCGCGGATTTCCGCATCGCGCTGGCGCAGGCGCTCGCCACCATCGGGCGGGAAAAGGAGGCGCTTGATACGATCGATCTGGCAATCGCCCGCGTCGGGCACAACAAGGATATGTTCTGCATGCCCGAGCTGCTGCGCGCAAAGGCGGAAGTGCTGCTCTCCGCACGAAGCCCCGATCCGGTGCAGGCAGAGCGCTGCCTGAAGGAGTCGATTGACCTGGCCCGCCGTCAATCGGCGCTCGCCATGGAACTGGTTGCCGCGACCTGCCTCGCGAGACTTTGGCTCGGGCAGGATCGCGCTGCCGAGGCGCGGCAGCTCCTCGCCCCGACCTATGCCCGCTTTACCGAAGGGTTCAACAGCCGCGCGCTCAAGACGGCACGGGCGCTGTTGGATGAGCTGAGCGCGCAACATTTGGATTCGTCGACGGATGCAAGACTGGCGGTTCAGGGATAAGGCACCGAACGCATCCGCCTGGCGCCGATCTGCGTCTATCCGGCAACCGCGATCATGCGAACTCGAAATGAAGGTGCAGATCCGAAAGACCCGAGCCATCCCATCCGCCATGGTCTGTCGCGTAAGCATTCAAGACCACCAGCTTGCGCCATCGGCTCGCAGCGCCCTTCCCAAGGCAACGAGCCCACGGGGGCCGTCCTATCCCCCCGCCCCATCCCCGGGACGGCCCCCTTCTCTCCCCATGCATTGTCCCGTGAGCGGATCCCGTCCAAACTGGTGCCCTAATCCGGGCACAAATCATAGTTGGGCCAAAGACGGCTCTCGCAGCAGGCAGGTACCGCGTGCAGGGCGACAATAGCGACGAATCTGCACTGGCGTTCGGACCGTTCCGACTGCTGCCGAAAGCGCGACTGCTCGAAAAGGACGGCAATCCCGTTCATATCGGCGGCCGCGCGCTCGACATCCTGATCTTCCTCGCCGAACGCGCCGGTGAGGTCGTCGGCAAACGGGAATTGGTGTCCCGGGTATGGGCCGATGTGAACGTCGACGAGGGCAGCCTCCGCTTCCACGTCAGCGCGCTGCGCAAGGTGCTCGGCGACAGTGCGTCCGGCGCGAGATATGTCGTGAACGTTCCTGGTCGCGGCTATTGTTTCACCGCGCCGATCGTGCGCGCGGAGACGAAGCCTGCCGCAACGCCGGCCGGCAGCCCTCCCCTTCCGGCGCAAATTGCCAGGATGATCGGGCGCACGGAAACCGTCGAGACGATTGCCGCCGAGCTCGCCCGCCACCGCCTGGTCACGGTGGTCGGACCGGGCGGTATCGGCAAAACCACCGTCGCCCTGGCGGTGGGGCACCGTCAGCTTGCCGTTTTTGCCGGAATGGTCAGGTTCGTCGATTTCGGCGCGCTGCGGGACAAGCGCCTGGCGCCGAGCGCGCTCGCATCGGCATTGGGGCTTTCGGTTTCCTCCGACAATCCGCTGCCCAGCATGCTGGCGTTTCTGCGCGAGAAACGCATGCTGTTGATCTTCGACAGTTGCGAGCATCTCTTGGAAAGCCTGGCGATGCTCGCGGAAAGCATCATCCGCGAGGCGCCTGAGGTTTCCATCCTGGCAACCAGCCGTGAATCGTTGCGCGCCGAAGGCGAGCAGGTGCATCGGCTGTTTCCGCTGGATTGCCCGCCGGAGCGCGCTGCCATCACCGCTCCCGACGTGCTGGCCTATCCCGCGGCGCAATTGTTTGTCGAACGCATCGCCGCGAGCCTCGGCGGGTTCGAGCTCGGCGATGCCGAAGCGCCGCTGGTGGCGGAAATCTGCCGCAAGCTCGATGGCATTGCGCTGGCGATCGAGCTCGCCGCCGGTCGCGTCAACGCCTATGGAATCCAGGGCATAGCCACACTGCTCAACAGCCGCTTCTCGCTGTTGTGGCAGGGCCGGCGCACCGCAGTGCCCAGGCATCAGACGCTGAGCGCGGCGCTCGGCTGGAGCTACGATCTATTGACTCCCATCGAAAGCGTCACTCTGCGCAGGCTGTCGGTGTTCGCCGGCACCTTCACGCTGGAAGCCGCCCTCGCGGTAGCCTCCGAGGATGGGACCGACGAAGCCGAGGCGGTTGAGGCGATCGCAAACCTGGTGGCAAAGTCGCTGATCTCGCTGCCGTCTACGGCTCAGCCGGTGCGCTATCGGCTGCTCGACACCACGCGCGCCTTCGCCGCGGAGAAGCTTGCGGAAAGCGGCGAAGCCACAAGGATATCGCGCAACCATGCGATCTATTTCCGCGATCTCCTTGCGGGCATCGCGGCGAGAGCGGCAGCATTCTCGACCGGCGACAGCTTCACTCCCTATGCGGATCATCTTGCCAATGTCCGCGCGGCGTTGGATTGGAGCTTCTCCGACCAGGGCGAGCGCGCGATCGGAATCGGGCTTGCCGCGGCGGCCGCCCAATTCTTCCTGCAGCTTTCGCTGCTGACGGAATGCCATCGCTGGGCGCGACAGGCGCTGACGGCGTTTGATCCGCAAATTGCCGACCCGCGTCAGGAGATGGAGCTTCAGGCCGCGCTTGGCGTGTCCTTGATGTTCACGCAAGGCAACACCGAAGAAGTCCATGCGGCCCTCACCCGCAGCCTGCAACTGGCAGAGTCCCACAACGACCTGCACTGGCAGCTATGGCTGTTGCGAGAGCTTCATATCTATCTGACCCGGATCGGCGATTATCATGGCGCGCTGGCGATGGGCGAGCGCGGCGCGGTGGTTGCCAGGACATTGAACGATGCCGGTGCCATCCGTACCGCGGAGTGGATGCTCGGAGTCGCCAACCACCTGATCGGGAATCAGAACGATGCCGTCTTGCAATGCGAGAGCGCCACGACCCATGATCCGTCTCGCCTGCAGATCAACATGCAGCGGCTCGGATATGATGACCGGATCGTTGCGCTGGTAGCCCTTGCGCGAAGCCTCTGGCTGACGGGACGTCCCGACCGCGCCATCGCGGCGGCGAGATATGCGGTCAGCGAGGCCGAGCGCACAGAGCAGCCGCTCACCATCGGCATCGGCCTGATATGGTCGATCTACGTGTTTCTCTGGGTCGGCGATTGGGAGGACGCCGACAAGCTGATCGAACGTCTCATCAATCATGCGGCCAGGCATTTTCTCGGGCCCTATCAGGCCGTGGGGCTCGGACTGAAGGGCGAACTGTTGATCCGCCGCGGAGAAGCCAAGATCGGCATCGAACTGCTGCGCCAGGGCGCCGGAACATTGCGGCAGATCCGGCACAAGATCCTGAGCACGGTGTTCGCGGCAGCGCTCGCCGAAGGCCTGGTGCAGGTGCGGCAATACGAGGAGGCGCTCGGCATCATCGATGAGGCGATCGCGCAGCGCGACAGCGCCGGGCAGTCGTTCGATCTGCCAGAGATGCTGCGCGTCAAGGGATACATCCTGGCTTCCTCGGCCCGTCCTTACGAGGCCGAAACCTGTCTGATGCAGTCACTCACGCTGTCCCGCGAGCAAGGCGCACTTGGATGGGAATTGCGGGCGGCCGCCACCTTGGGACGGCTCTGGCGTGAACAGGGCAATGCAGCAAAGGCACATGCACTGATCGCTCCGCTCTATGCACGATACAGTGAAGGCCTCGACAGCGCCGATCTCAGGTCCGTAAAATTACTGCTCGATGAGTTGACTGCGGGTATCTAACAACATCTAACGCGCAAATTCGCCCGCGCTGGGCCATGCTCCCTGCACGATTTTGGGGCTGGTCGAAGACGGGATTTGCGAATGGCATTGCTTGATGACGCCCTCGATGCCTGCGGTGGGTTGGAACGATGGCGTCGGTTGAAGAGATTCACCGTCCACCTTTCCATCGATGGCGCGCTGTTCTCCCGCATCGGCAATGCAGGGCGGCTCAAGGACATGGTCATGGAAGGTTCGACCGAGGTCCAGACGCTGCAATTCACCGGCTTCACCGCTCCCGACAGATGCGGCTTGTTTCAGCCCGACTGGGTCGCCATCCAGAGCCTGCAAGGCGAGATCCTGCGTTCATGTGGCGACCCGCAGACAGCATTTTCGGATCACCACGACGAAATGCCGTGGGACGATCTGCGCCTGGCCTATTTTTGCGGCCTCTCGCTCTGGAACTGTCTGACGACCCCCTTCCTGCTGGCGCAACCTGAAATTGAGACCGAAGAGCTGCCCCCCTGGAACACCGGCGGCCAGATCTGGCGGCGTCTCCGCGCGCTGTTTCCACCGACCATCGTTACGCATTCGCGGGAGCAGATCTTCTACTTCGATAGCGATGGGCTGCAGCGGCGATTGGACTACGAGGCCGCGGGCACGCCAATCGCGCACCTGACCTGGGCGCATCAGAAGTTCAACGACATCGTCATTCCCACGCTCCGCCGATGCCTGTCGCGTCAGCCCGATGGCACGCTGGTTACCAAGCCCGCTCTGATCGACATCGAGATCTTCGACGCGTCGTTCGAGTAGCAGCCAGCGAGCCGTGTCGACCGTCGCGTCGCGTGTGCGATTACTCCTTGCCCTGAACGAAGAGCTGAATCAGTGCGACGAGAACATCGGGCGCATCCTCCTGGCTGAAGTGGCCGGCATTGGGCAGCTTGATGATGGGCCGGTCCGGCCATATTCCCCTGAAGTCGGCGATTTGGACCGCCGGCGAGATAGCTCTGTCCTTCATACCGACGGCGAGCATTGCTGGCTTTGACTTCAGATTGTCGACGAGAGGAAAACCTTCAACGACGTATGGGATAATCCGACCGAGCAGCACATCGAGCGGGAACTCGATCGCTCCGATACAGTCCTCCCTTGCAGGAAAGGCCGAACCATAGGCCGCGAGCCAATCGGAATTCACTGCCGACAGATTCTCAAGACCAATGATCTTCATGATGCTGAGAATGTTGACGTCCAGATGTCCCAACACCTCGCCAAGCGTGCCGGCTTCGTAGTGCTTGCGGACAAACTGAAACCAGGGCGTCTGCGCGTCGAACTCCGCGTTGCCATAGCCCGCCAATGTGTTGAGGAGGAACAAGCGCTTGACGCGGTCGGGGTGTCGCAGCGTGAAGGCCGAACCGATCGGCCCGCCCCAATCCTGCATGACCAGGGTGATGTTCCTCAGATCGATCGCTTCGATGAGGTTCGTAAGGTTGTCGACATGGGCTTTCAGCGAATACTCGCGATCGCGAGGAGTCTCGCTTTTGCCGAAGCCCATATGATCGGGAACGATGACCCTGTGCGTCGCAGAAAGCGGCGGAATAAAGTGTCGATATAGATAGCCCCAGGTCGGCTCACCATGCAGACAAATGATGGGATCGCCGTCGCCCTCGTCGATATAATGCATACGAAAGCCGTTCCCGTCAAAATAGTGCGGCGCAAAGGGCCAGGTTGCACCAAACGTCTCGGCTGCAGGAATCGTCATTTGCCGGATCTCCTCATGCGCGGGTGTCAGTTGCAATTATATACGTCGAATGTGCGCTACCAACGACGAACCGTCGTAATGCCGGCATGACGATAATCTTTGCGTGAGAAGCCGCGCGCCGGCGACCGAAAATATTCGGTTCCGATTGAATCAGAACCGAATATCCAGATGGGTGGTCAGCCAGGCGCGAACGCCGTCCAGCGTGCGGAAATCGTCCAGAGATCGTGTCGCGACGTCATGATAGGCGCCAGCCACCATCTCGCTCAGCGCCCGGCCCGGCCCGAGTTCCAGAAACACCGTCGCTTCGCTCTCCATGCAGGCCTGCAGGCAATCGGCCCATTGCACCGTCTGCGAGATCTGGACCGCCAGCTTGTCAAGACCGGTTTTGACATCGATGACGGGCGCAGCGTCGATCCCGCTCAGGAGCCGCGTTCCGGCTGGCAGTACCATCACGGCAGCATGGCTTAGTCTGTCGCGGAATTCCGTCGATGCCTTGGCAAGCCGCGGGGTGTGGGAGGCAACTTCCACCGGTACGTCGACGACCCTGGCCGCCTTCATCGCTTTCGCGTCATCGGCGAGCGCTTTCAACGCTGCGCGGCTTCCGCCGAGAATGAAGGCGTCGCCCGGATTGACGATGGCGACAGCGGCATCGTGCCGCTCGCACAAGGTGTCGATGACATCGCGGGGAAGGCCGCGAACGAAGACCATTCCGTCACCGGGCAGCGTGGCAGCGTCCATCGCTTCCGCGCGGCAGGCCACCAGGTCGAGCGTATCCGTCATGCTCGTAAGGCCTGCGACGCCCCAGGCCGCGACCTCGCCAACGCTGTAGCCGGCAACGATAAGGCGATCGGGCATTTGGGCGCGCAGCACGGAAGCCGCGGCAAGCGCCTGCAGCGTGCAGAGGATCTGGCCGATGCGATTGTGGTGCAGCACTTCAGCGCTCTCGCTGCGGACGATCTCGCGCGGATCACGGCCGCCGAGCAGCATCGCCGCATGGGCAAACAGGCTGGCCGCCTCCGGCACATCGCCGGTCAGGGCGAACATGTCGCGGTGCTGCCGTCCCTGCCCCGAGCAGAGGATTGCGAGAGTCATGGCCAACCCAGCATCACGAAGAACACCCGCGCCAGCGCAAGCAGGATCGCATGGACATCAGGGACACGACCTTTCGTGGGCGTCGACGAACAGGGTCATGGCCAATAGATCGGCCGATCCGCCGGGGCTGAGCCGGCGGACGACGAAGCTATCGTGGATGGCACGAGCGCGCTCCTGCCAATCGGGCGCACCTACGCCGCCCCGGCCGAGAAATTGCCGCGCCACACGGCGCGCAAACAAGAGGCCGTCCAGCCCGCCGCGATGCAGCAGGTTGGTGTCCTCGACCGCGGCGATCAGCGCGAAGCATGTTTCGACCCGCGCGGCCTCCGCGTCGGCAGCAACGAGAGCTCCCCTGTGCAAGGCCGGGAGGCCGACCTGGTAGACACTGGGAAATCCCTTGGCCGCCTCGACGCGCGCGCCACCGGCATCGAAGCGACGACGGGCTTTCATGCCATGGCTGTGGAGCAGCACAGGCCCGCCGAGGATGCTGCCGCCCCACAGTCGCGTCACGGTTGCTCCGAGCGACAAAACCGGATCGACCTGCCCGCTGCTCCTTGCGCCCGCCGCCGCGCACAACAGGCCGAGGCCGAAGATCGCGCCGCGATGGGTGTTGATGCCCGACGTCGCAGCAAACATCGCCGCCTCGGCCTCGAGACCGATGATCCTCAGCCGCTCCATCGCCCAGCCGCCGGCACCTGCTTCCGCCAACGCGGCAAAATACGGGCCGATGGTCTTGGCACTGACGCGCAGCGTCTCGGCGTCCATATCCTCGTGACTGCCACGATCAACATGGCTCACAAGGCCGGGCTTCGGCCATGTCTCCACTTCCAGCAGCAGGCAATCGACGGCGCTTGCCGCGATCGCCGCCGCATCGGGCGCGCATGGCGCCATCACCTGTGGACGAGGCGCGCGGTGCTGCGCGCTCCATGCCAGAGCCGGCGTCATGACGGCATCTCCCCGGCGAGGAAGAGATTCGTATCGAGCAAGGCGACGCCGCCGATGGTCTTGACCAGCACCTGGTCCGCGCCAGCTTGCAGCTCCCGCCAGTTCACGGCGGCGCCGTCGTCGCGCACCAGTTCGCCATCGAGGCGCATCGGCGCCGGCGCCTCGATCTCGGCCATGCCGGTGACAAGAGCGGCAACATCCGTGTCACGATCAATGCGCAGCAGCAGATCGAGGTCGGAGCGATCGGTCAGATAATCCAGTCCGGTCAACACGCGCCAGGCCAAGCCGCCGAACACCCTTGCTTCCACCGAATGAAGCGAAGCGAGTTCATCGAGACGTTCAAGCGTCGGCTGCCACGTCGGCGGCGCCATCCGAGCCGCCGCTCCTAACGAGGGTGGGGGCGCGATCGATATCACGTCTTCGGTCTGCAGCAGGAAGGAAAGTCGCCGCTTGCCGGCAAAGGGCGGCAATGGCAGGCCCGCCGCCACGCCGTGCTGCTCGCAAGGCGTGGCACGCCGCCCGATCAACGGCCAACCGTTCGCGACCCATCGTGCGACCAGCGGATCGGGCGCCAGATCGCTCCGCACCGCGAGCGTTGCGCACCAGGTCTCGGGGCGGACGAAGATCAGATCATGGCGCCTCATCAGTCCCTCAGCCGGTTTGCATGGCAAGCTCACGCACGCGCTCCGCGATCTCAGCGGCCTTCATGCGGCCGCCGCGCTCCTTGCCGAGCGCGTCTCGTCGGTCGCGCGCATCGCCCACGTTGCGCAGCAGTTTTTCCAATTGATCGGCCGGCGAGACCTTGTCGTCCCAGATGACATGCACCGCGCCGAGCTGAACCAGATTTTGCAGGCCGGGAGCGAACACCGGCGTGGACTTGGCTTTCTCCTCGAGCACCTCGATCGGCAATTTCGTCACCTTGGACATCGACGGCAGGTCCATCACCGCCGGGTCCGCGCCCGGCAGTCCCACCAGCACGCGGGTCGCCAGCGCGGTGGCGAGGAACGCTCCCGCCGCCGAGTGGCCGTACAGCAGCCCGATCGTGGGCCGCCCCTGGATATCGGCGTGGATCAGCGACTTGGCGAGATGAGCCAGGAACTCGTTCAGTCCCAAAAGCTCGTCGCGCTTGCTCATGCGCTGGCTGTCACTGTCGACGATGACCAGGATCGGACCGCTTCCGCGCTTGATCGCGCCAAGAACGGCGCCCGAGAGCCTGATCGCCTCGTCGACACCAAGCGCGGTTCGATCAGCGACTCCGATGACCAGCGCGCGGTCGCCGGATCGCAGCGTGCCGGACCCGAGCAGAACGCCACCGTCATTCTTGACGTCGTGGCCGTCGGGAAACATCGAGGCTAGGATCCTATCGAGCGTCACGGGCAATCCTCCGGACCTTGTCGGCAAGTTCGATGAACTGATCGGCCGGCAGCGCTGGAACGGACGCAGCGTCGGCAACGCCCTCCGCCGCCCAGATCTCGACCGCATCCCGGCAGGTGCCAAAGCGCTGCAATCGATCTTCGAGGCGGGACTGTTCGGCATTCAGCGTATCGATGCCGAAGCCCGCGGTGGTCTCAAGCAATTCCAGGGCAGCCTCACGGAAGGCTTGCACCGTGTCGTCGGCGAAGAGCTCGGCGCCGCCGATCAGCCGCCGGTGCTTGCCGCCCATGGTGCGCCAGACCAGGGCACGGTCGCGCGAGTCGAACTCTTCGACGCCGCGATTGGTCTCGATGACCTCGGGACCGGAGACGGCGATACGTCCCTGCTCGGACACTGCCAGCGCCGAACAGCAGCCCGCGATCAGTCCGCCGCCGCCATAACATCCCGAGCGGCCACCGATCAGCCCGATCACCTTTACGCCGGCGGTCCGCGCCTCGATCACCGCGCGCATGATCTCGGCAATGGCAAGCTCGCCCGCATTCGCTTCCTGCAGGCGGACGCCGCCGGTGTCGAACAGGATCACTACCGGGATCGACTTGAGCTCCTTCGCCGCACGCAGCAATCCCGTCAGCTTGGCGCCGTGGACCTCGCCGAAAGCGCCGCCCATGAAGCGGCCTTCCTGCGCGGCGATGAAGACCGGCGATCCCGCAAGTCGCCCGCGGCCGATGATGATGCCGTCGTCGAACTGCTCGGGAAGGTCGAACAGTTTCAGATGCGGGCTGACCTCGCGCCTTTCGGGGCCGATGAATTCGACGAAGCTTCCGGGATCGATCAGCAGCCGGATCCGTGCCCGCGCCGAGGCCTCGTAGAAGCTCGTCGCCCTCGCCTGCTCCAGCGACGGCTTTTCCAGATCCGCGACGCTCATTGCTCGTTCTCCGCCATCAGCCGGACAGCCTGGGCGAGACGCAGCGACACGGTGTCCGGCCGCGCGCCGCCGTCATTGATGGAGAATTTGAGCCCGCCCGGCGAGTAGCGTTCGACGAAGTCTGCGACCACGGCGTCCCAGACCTCGCCGAAGCCTTCGGCCGCGGTCTTGATCTCCAGTCGGCATTCCGTTTCAGGCAGCACGCGTTCGGCCAGCACTTCCAGATTTCCGGAAGCCACCACACCGATGATCGCCATTTGCCTGGTCCCGCCGGCACGAGCGCGGGCTTGATGGTGAAAGCTCAAATCTTCCATCGCGGCTATCCTCTCACCAGTTGCGGAATTGCGAGGGCGGCGCGTAGAGGCCGCCCGACCACCGCACGAGATCCTTGATCGAGCGCGCCGCCAGCATGCTCCTGTCGGCGTCGAGCGGATCGATGCCGAGATCCTCCGGCCGGCGGATCACACCGCGCTCGCGCAAGTGCTGCACCATTTTCCTGTCCCTGCTGCGGCCGACATCGGTATAGCCAGCGACACCGCGGATCGCCTGTTCGCGCTCGTTCTCATCCCGGCACAGCAGCAGGTTGGCAACGCCTTCCTCCGTGACGATGTGGGTGACGTCGTCGCCATAGATCATCACCGGGGCGAGATCGAGCTTGAGCTTCTCGGCGAGCGCGAGCGCGTCCAGCTTCTCGACGAACAGCGGCACGTTCTTTTCGCCAAAGGTCTCGCCGATCTGCACCACCAGCTTGCGGCCACGGCGCAGCAGCGCCGAGCCGTCGGGATCGGCCTCACGGCCGGCCTGCAGCCATGGCGTGCTCGGATGGCGCCGCCCGCGGGCGTCGGCGCCCATATTCGGCGCACCGCCGAAGCCCGCAATACGCGAGGTGGTCACCGTCGATGAATTGCCCTGCAGGTCGATCTGCAGCGTCGAGCCGATGAACATGTCGCAGGCATAGAGGCCGGCGGTCTGGCAGAAGGCGCGGTTGGAGCGCAGCGAGCCGTCAGGCCCGGTGAAGAAGACGTCGGAGCGGGCGCGGATATACTCGTCCATGCCGACCTCCGAGCCGAAGCAATGGATCTGCTCGACCCAGCCCGATTCAATCGCGGGGATCAGCGCCGGATGGGGATTGAGCGCGAAATGGCTTGCAACCTTGCCCTTCAAGCCCAGCCGCTCGCCATAGGTCGGCAACAACAATTCGATCGCGGCGGTGGAGAAGCCGATGCCGTGATTCAGTCGCCGCACGCCATAGGGCGCGTAGATGGCCTTGATCGCCAACATCGCTGTCAGGATCTGTCCTTCGGTAATGGCGCCGGGATCGCGCGTGAACAACGGCTCGACGAAGAACGGCTTGTCGGCCTCGACCACGAACTGCACGCGGTCCGCCGGGATATCGACGCGCGGCACCTTGTCGACGATCTCGTTGACCTGGGCGATGACGACGCCATTCTTGAAGGCCGTCGCCTCGACCACCGTCGGTGTGTCCTCGGTGTTCGGCCCGGTATAGAGGTTTCCGTCATGGTCGGCGCTGACGGCCGCGATCAGCGCAACCTGCGGCGTGAGGTCGATGAAGTAGCGCGCGAACAATTCGAGATAGGTATGAACGGCGCCGAGCTCGATCTTGCCGCCGAACAGCATGCGCGCGATGCGCGCCGCCTGCGGTCCGGAATAGGCATAGTCGAGCCTCTTTGCTACGCCGCGGTCGAACAGGTCGAGATGTTCCGGCAGCACAATGCCGGACTGCACCATATGCAGGCCATTCACCTTGGCGAGGTCGACACCAAGCAGCGCGCGGCACAGAAGGTCTGCCTGCTTCTGGTTGTCGCCCTCCAGGCACACCCGATCGCCCGGCCGGATCACCGCTTCCATCAGGCGGGTGGCATCACTCGCTGCGACGATCTTGCCCTTCGCCAGTTTCGCGCCCGCTTCGATACGGGCATCGCGCGCTTGCCGGCCTTGTTGCCAATTCTTCATTCGCCATGCTCCTGGATCCGGCATTTGAAACGATATGCTTCGGATCCGACTGCATCAGTGAGGCGCTCCGGCGGGCATGCGTCAAGATCCTGTCCCGCCGGAGCCCATGCGTCATTCGCAACCGTCTTGTCAGCGCGAGGCCAACTTTTCAGCGTTGCGAGCAGCTTCGGTGATCACGGCCGCCACTTCCTTCGGATGGGATTCATAGACGGAGTGGCTGGCGCCCTTGATCTCGGTCGTGTGGCTCTTCGCCCGCGCGTAGTACCAACGCTCGAGATCAGGATTGATGATCTTGTCGCTCTCGGCGACGATGCCCCAGCTCGGTTTGGTCTTCCAGGCAGCCGCGGTCAGCGGCGTGCTGAAGACCTGGGCCGCAGCCAGGACCTGGGAGCGCGACTCGAACTCCGCCTGTTCGCGCGGCAGATCGGGCGCGAAGAGCTTGGGAAAATCGGCAGGGTTCAGATAGGTGTATTGATCTGGCGTCTTCTTGATCGCGCCTTCCGTCTTGGCCAGCACGCTCGGCGTCTTCTTGCCAAGTTCGCCCTCATCTTCGCCGACATCAGGCGCATGCGCGGCGACATAGACCAGACCGACCACGTTTGGATGAACGCCCGCCTCCGTGATGATCGAACCGCCATAGCTGTGGCCGACGAGCAGCGTCGGACCGTCCTGCAAATCGAGGATTCGTTTCGCCGCCGTCACGTCGTCGGCGAATGAGGTTTCCGGCTCCTGCACCATGGTGACATGGAACCCCTCCTTGGTGAGGATTTCATACACGGGCTTCCAGCCCGACGCATCCACCCAGGCCCCGTGCACCAGAACGATGTTCTTGAGCGGCTCGGCACGCGCAGGGACAACTGTCGAAACAAGCGAAAGAGTGGCCGCGAAGGCCAGGCAGGCTTTGACGTGCTTCATGTCCGAAGACTCCAGGTTGCGTCGCGCAAAACATAGAGGCGGGAACCGTCTCGCGTATTTCTGCAACGAAAGGCGTTTTCGACTTTGCACGCCGCCGAGTGATATCGGCCCCATAATCCACTCACGCTGGCCGCGGAGCGCAACTATTGTAAGCGCTTCCCGAAATGGCCGGACGCGCCCTCATATGGTTCATCAACATGCGTAGACACAAGTTCACTCGAGTTCTCGGCCTGGTTGCGGCAGCAGCCGCCGTCGAGATGCTGTTGCCATCGATCGGCTCGACGCAGGAATTCCGTCGGGATCAGGCCGCGAGCGAAGCAGCACCGCCGCTCGTCGTCGAGCTGCGATTACAAGGCGGCCTACGTCAACGCCTGCTGTATATATCACCGCCCAAGCCGCTTGCCGCGATCGTGATGCTGCCGGGCGGCGCCGGAAATATCGACATCGAAAGCAATGGTGATATCAGGCATGGCGACAACTTTGTCGTCCGTTCGCGCGAGCTGTGGGTGCAGCGCGGATATGCCGTGGTCATTCCCGATACGATCAACCACGCCAATCTCCGGGGCGATCGCAGTTCTCCGGAGTATGGCGGGATCGTTGTCGAACTCGCCGAGTTCGCGCGATCGCAGGCTGGCGTTCCCGTGTTCCTGCTCGGCACGAGCCAGGGCGCGATCGCAGCGGTGAATGGCGCCACCCACGCGCCGCAGGGAAGCGTTTCGGGTCTGATTCTCACGGAATCCGTGTCCAGGGTCGGCAAGAGCGGCGAAACCGTTTTCAGCGCGAAACCGGAGAACGTGCGCGCGCCGCTTCTCATCGTCGCTAACAGGAGCGACCGGTGCAACGTCGCGCCGCCCGGCGACGCGCCGCGCATCGCTGCGGCGATGGGCCATTCCCCCGAGGTCCAGGTCCGATTCGTCAGCGGAGGAATTAACCGGTCGCGGCACGCTTGCGGATCCTTGTCGCCGCACGGCTATTACGGAATCGAAACGCGCATCGTCGATCTCGTTGCCCGCTGGATCAGCGAGCATCGCTGATCCCGCTCTAAGGCCGTGCAGCCAGCTCGCTGCGGTTCTCGGCCCGCGTGGCTTCGTCGTGGATCGGCACCGGCGCCATCGCCTCGAACACGCCATCATGCCGGACCAGCGCGTGGAACAGCGCGGCGGCGACATGCATCAGGATCAGCGCAAAGAATGCGAAGGCCAGATAGAAATGCGCGTTCCACAACAGCGTACGGAGGCTGTCGCTCTGCGGCAGGATCGCAGGGAGATAGATGCCGCCGTACAGTTCAACAGGATAGGCCGATGCCGACAGCATAGCCCAGCCGAGCAGCGGCATGCCGATCATCAGTGCATAGAGCGCGTAATGCGACAGTTCCGCAGCGAGCTTCATCGGCTCGGGCAGATCGGCCGGCAGTGGCGGCGCGCCATAATAGAAGCGCGTGACCAGACGGATCAGCGCCAGCACCAGGATGACACTGCCGAGCGTCTTATGGATCGAGACCAGCGGCACGTATTTCGGCATGACCGTAGACACCATGCCGACGCCAATGAACAGCATCGTCAGGATGCAGACGGCCATGACCCAATGCAGCAGGCGCTGAAGCGGAGAGAAGTGATGACGGATAGCGTTCATGGCTTCGGGCCCGTTACGTTTCGTGGATAATCCTTGGCCTCCGCGGTGCGGAGATCGTACGACTTGGCGTAGACCGATGAGCGGGCCGCCGGGAACGGGTCGTCCGACGTGCGCATGCCCGGCGGCAGCACGATCGGATCGAAGTTGATATCGCGGCAAGGACCATCCGCCTCGGCCTCGATCCGCGACACGACCAGCGTGCCGATCTCGATGGTGCGACGATCCTCCGGCCAGACCTTGGTCGGATCCGCGGTGGGATCACCGGGGTTGGCGACGGTCACCGTCATGGTCCAACGCTGCGGGCCGCTGCGGACGCGCTCCGTGATCTCCTGTTCAAGGAAGTCAGGATCAAGCTTCTTGAGATCATCCTGCGTCACCGGAACGACTTGCGCCTGTGGCAGCAACGACCATCGCACCGCGTGATCGGCACCGGAACTGTCGGTGAAGATGAAACTGTTGAGGCCGTTGAAGCGATCCTCGGCATAGCTGCCGGTCCAGGGCGCAGTCTTGGCCCACGCCCCGAACGGCGCAAACTCCGGATGCGCTTCGGCGAACACCTTGATGGCGTTGGGGTCCTTGCTGCCCGCGGCGACCAGGAGTTCGTGAAAACCTTCCGGCGTGGAGGCAGCAAAGACCGGCGCATTGATCATCGCCATGCGCCATTCCTGACCATTCGGCGGCATGATCCGCAATCCCAGGCCGCGCACGCGGACCGACGCATCCGCGGCATCCGGATTGGGCGTGCCCAGATTGAAGCGTCCCAGTGCCGGATGCTGGCCGGCGGCAAGCACCGAGGCGCGCGAGATCGCCGCGCCATTGCCGTTGGATTCGAAAACGCCGGTGAAGCAGATGCCCTTGGCGTGATTGCGGCGGTGGCCGAGCGCCGGGCCGCTTGGCGGCGCCAGCGCCTCCAACATCTTCCAGGGCGTCAGTCGCTCCGGCGAAAGCCATCCGGCGGTGTAGGCGAAGGCGGCCGCGCTGCCGGCAACGACGACGCCGATCAGCACGAGTGATCCCAGCACCGAACGTGCGGGAGATGGACGCGGCTCGGGCATTCGGACCTCACGATGACGATGGATAATTCTATCCTGTAGCCACCAGTATCCCTCCGGAGCATCGGCCAGTCTTCCCGAACCTGCCTGGACTCTTTCAAAATCGCACGGCAGGCATGGGGAGCCCGCTCCCCGCCGGAGGGATTGTCGATCGGCCGCCCCCGTCCTAACCTGCGAAAAACGGGTGGAAACGCAATGGCACGGATCAAGACTATCGAGACCGGACTCTACCGGATTCCGCTGTCGGTCACGCTGTCCGACAGCACGCATGGCGAAATCAAGGCGTTCGAGCTTATCACGGTTCGCGTACGCGATGCGGACGGCGCCGAAGGCGTGGGCTACACCTACACAGTCGGTCGCAACGGGGGCGCCATCGCCGACATTCTCCGGCGTGAAGTTCCCGAACTGATCGAGGGCCGCGAGGCCGACGATACCGAGGCGCTGTGGCACCACGTCTGGTGGGGCCTGCATTACGGCGGGCGCGGCGGTCCCACCGTGCTCGCGCTTTCGGCGCTCGACATCGCGCTTTGGGACTTGAAGGCGCGGCGCGCCGCACTGCCGCTCTGGCGCCTGCTCGGCGGATTCGATCAGCGCGTCCCCTGTTATGCCGGCGGCATCGACCTCGATCTGTCGGTCGAAGCCCTGCTGAAGCAGACCGATGACAATCTGGGCAAGGGCTTTCGCGCTATCAAGATGAAGGTGGGCCGGCCTGATCTCGGCTCCGATGTCGCGCGCGTGCAGGCGATGCGCAAGCATCTCGGCGACGGCTTTCCCTTGATGGCCGATGCCAACATGAAATGGACGGTGGAGGAAGCCATCCGCGCCGCGCGGGCGCTGCAGCCCTTTGATCTTACCTGGCTCGAAGAGCCGATCATTCCCGACGACGTCGCCGGCCACGCCCGGATCCTCGCCGCCGGCGGCGTGCCGATCGCGGCCGGCGAAAACTTGCGCACGCTCTGGGAGTTCAAGAACTACATCGCCAATGGCGCCATCTCCTATCCCGAACCTGACGTCACCAACTGCGGCGGCGTGACCGCCTTCATGAAGATTGCGCGGCTTGCCGAAGCCTTCAATCTTCCGGTCACCAGCCACGGCGCGCACGACATCACGGTGCACCTGCTCGCGGCCTGCCCGAACCGTTCCTATCTCGAGGCGCACGGCTTTGGCCTCGACCGCTATATCGAGCATCCGCTCGTGCTCGAAGCAGGCATGGCACTGGCGCCGATCCGCGCCGGCCACGGCGTCAACTTCGACTGGACAGCGTTGGAGCGCCTCGCCGCGTGAGCCGCGATGGATACTGCGCTCCCTCTCCCGCTTGCGGGAGAGGGTTGGGGTGAGGATGTCTCCACGATGGGACTATGATGACAGGGTGATTTGGGCCATCATCCCCGCTATCAAACAATTGAATCAGAACTCTCCACAGGTCGTCCCGGGCTTGACCCGGGACGACGGCGAGAGTGCTGTTGAGTGCAGCCGACAACGGTTCCGGCAGACCAAGGGTGATCGGCTGCCATTGTACCTGTGCAAGCCGTGCGCTTTCGGGGTAGGTTTGAGGCAAACGACGAGCTCTGAGAATTCTAATGGAGGCGGAACGACAAATGCCGACAAAAGATCCGGTCAACTGGATGCTGTCTGAAGCGATCGAATCGCTCGCGCGCGCCGAACGCCTGCATCAAAGATTGTTCAGCCTGCAGCCGGGCGGCACGCGCGAGGTCCATTGGGAGCCTCCCATCGACGTGCTGGAGACCGATCGGGAATTGTTGATCTTCGTGGCGCTGCCCGGCGTCGATCCCGATCAGGTGGTGGCGATCATCGAGAACGGCGTGCTCATCATCAAGGGGCACCGGATATTGCCCGCCGAGCTCCGTGATGCGCTGATCCACCGGCTCGAGCTGCCGCAAGGCGGGTTCGAACGCCGCATTGCCCTGCCGGCCGGACGCTATGGCGTGAGCCGGACCGCCTCGAATGGATGCGTCGTGTTGCGCCTGTCGAAAGCCGTGTGAGAATTCATGATGTCGCCTGATAGTCAAAATCCCGGTTCGGCCGCAGCCGGTGCGAAAACGGAATCGGTCGCGATTCCCTCGGATGCGCTGATCATCGTCGCGGTCCGCAACATCGTGCTATTTCCGGCCGTGATCGCTCCGGTCACCATCGCCCGCGCGAAGTCGATCGCCGCCGCGCAGCAGGCGCTGCGCGAACAACGGCCGATTGGAATCCTGCTGCAGCGAAACGCCGAAGTCGATGATCCCGGTCCTGACGACCTGCACCGCGTCTGCACGATCGCCAATATCGTCAGGTACATCACCGCGCCGGACGGAACCCATCACATCGTCTGCCAGGGCGTGCAGCGCGCCCGCATCCTGGATTTCCTGCCCGGCACGCCGTTCCCCGCGGCGCGCGTGCTTCACATCCCGGAGCCGGCGACGACGTCGCCCGAGATCGAGGCGCGCTTTCTGAATCTGCAGAGGCAGGCCGTCGAGGCGGTTCAGCTCCTGCCGCAGGCGCCGCCCGAGCTGGTCGGCGCCTTCCAGGCAACGACATCTCCCGGCGCGCTCGCCGATCTCACGGCGTCCTATATGGACATCAAGCCGCAGGAGAAGCAGGAGATCCTCGAGACCATCGACCTCACCTCCCGGATGGACAAGGTTTCGCGCTATCTCGCCGAGCGGCTCGAAGTGCTGCGGCTGAGCAACGAGATCGGCCAGAAGACCAAGGCCGCCCTTGACGAGCGGCAGCGTGAAGTGCTGCTGCGCGAGCAGATGGCCACCATCCAGCGCCAGCTCGGCGAAGGCGAAGGCAAGGCGCAGGAGGTCGCGGAGTTGAGCGCGGCGATCGACAAGGCGAAGATGTCGCCCGAGGCCGAGAGCCAGGCGCGCAAGGAGCTGCGGCGCTATGAGCGGATGCCGGAAGCCGCAGCCGAAGGCGGCATGGTCCGCAGCTATCTCGACTGGCTGATCGATTTGCCCTGGGCGCTGCCGGACGAAAAGCCGATCGATATCCGAGAAGCGCGGCGTATCCTCGATGAGGATCATTTCGGGCTGGAAAAGATCAAGGCCCGGATCATCGAATATCTCGCGGTTCGCAAACTGGCGCCGCACGGCAAGGCGCCGATCCTCTGCTTCGTCGGACCGCCCGGCGTCGGCAAGACCTCGCTCGGGCAGTCGATCGCCCGCGCCATGGACCGGCCGTTCGTGCGCGTCAGCCTCGGCGGCGTCCACGACGAAGCCGAGATCCGCGGGCACCGCCGCACCTATATCGGCGCCCTGCCCGGCAACATCATCCAGGGCATCAAGAAGGCCGGCTCCCGCGCCTGCGTCATGATGCTGGACGAGATCGACAAGATGGGTCGCGGCATCCAGGGCGACCCGTCGGCGGCGATGCTCGAGGTGCTCGATCCCGAGCAGAATTCGACCTTCCGCGACAACTATCTCGGCGTCCCCTTCGACCTCTCGCGCGTCGCCTTCATAGCGACCGCGAACATGCTCGATACGGTTCCGGGACCGCTGCTGGACCGAATGGAGATCATCAGCCTGCCCGGCTACACCGAGGACGAGAAGCTCGAGATCGCGCGGCGCTATCTGGTGCGTCGCCAGCTCGAGGCCAACGGCCTGAAGCCGGACCAAGCCACGATCGAAGACGAAGCGCTGCGGTCGATCATCAAAGGCTACACGCGGGAAGCCGGCGTCCGTTCGCTCGAACGCGAAATCGGCAAGGCGCTGCGCTATGCCGCGGTGCAGATCGCGGAAGGCAGCTCAACCAAGGTGACGCTCGGCGCACGGGATCTGACGACCGTGCTCGGCCAGCCACGCTTCGAAGGCGAGATCGCCTTGCGCACCAGCGTGCCCGGCGTCGCCACCGGGCTCGCCTGGACGCCAGTCGGCGGCGACATTCTCTTCATTGAAGCAACGCGTGTGCCCGGCAGAGGCGGGCTGATCCTCACCGGCCAGCTCGGCGACGTCATGCGTGAAAGCGCGCAAGCCGCGTTGACGCTGGTGAAAAGCCGCGCCACGCAGCTCGGGATCGATCCGTCGTTGTTCGAGAAAAGCGATATCCATGTCCATGTGCCTGCCGGCGCCACGCCGAAAGATGGTCCGAGCGCCGGCGTCGCCATGTTCACCGCACTGTCCTCGCTGCTCACCAACCGCACGGTGAGGCACGACACGGCAATGACAGGCGAGATCTCGCTCCGCGGCCTGGTGCTGCCGGTCGGCGGCATTAAGGAGAAGGTCGTCGCGGCCGCAGCCGCCGGCCTGACCAGGGTGATGCTGCCGGCACGCAACCGGCGCGACTTCGACGACATTCCGCAAGGCGCGCGCGACAAGCTGGAGTTCATCTGGCTCGAGCACGTCGACGATGCGATTGCGCAGGCGCTCGAGCCGGCGAAATAGCCGGCCAGCGCGTAATAGGGACGCACCGGGCGCGCGGCTCTCCGCGTGCCCTCAATCCTTGCCCTTGGTCTTCACCAAATAGCTGACGATCGCCGGCACGTCCGCCTCGCCGATCGGCGCCTTGTAGACGTTGATCATCTTGCGCACCACGGCTTCCCAGGCCGCCTTGGGCAGCGGCGGCTGGTTCAGCACCATGTCCGGCGAATGGCAGGCGAGGCAATTGTTGTTGATCGCCTCGGCGCTGGAGCCGCCGGGAAACAAGGCATCGCCTGCCGGCAGCTCCACCGTCGTCGATTTGATCACCGGCAGATCCTGAACCCAGGCCGGCGTCGAGCACAGCAGCGCGGTTCCGAAGCAGCCGATCGCAGCGAGACCTTTCAGCATGATCAGCTCCTACACTGCCTTGACCTGCACGGTCTCGATGACGTTGCGCATGAAGCCGCTGCCGTTCCAGTTCGGCGTGTCCGGCTGGACCTCGCCTGCGGAATTGGTGCAGCGGACCATGAGCGCGTGATCGCCTTTATCGGCAAGCGCAACATCCGTCTGCCACTGGCGAAAGCCGTATTTGCCGAAATCATCGCCAAGCCTGGCCGGCTGCCATGACTTGCCGCCGTCGCTGGAAAACTCGACCTTGGCGACGCCGGTGTCACCACCAAAGGCGATGCCGCGAAGGGGCACGCGCGTGCCCGCGGTGAAGGACGCGCCGTCGGTGATATTGGTGAAGAACGAGCGCGGTACCATCCGGTTGATCGGCACCATCTTCACCCCGCTCTGGCCCGGCGTGATGCTGGCATGCGGCGTGTCGGGGATCGTATAGGCGACGGCCATCCAGTAATTGTCGTCCACCTTGTCGAGCACCTCGATGTCGCTGAGCATCTTGACCCAATAGGTCGAATACCATCCGGGCACGATCAGGCGCAGCGGAAAGCCGTTGAGCAACGGCAGTTGCTCGCCATTCATGGCGTAGGCGATCATCACTTCGCCGTCGCGGGCATGATCGATCGCAAGCGATTTCCTGAAGGTCGGAGCCTCCGGCACCACTGGCTCGTCCAATCCCTTGAAGCGGACCTGAACGGCGCTGGCCTTGACGCCGGCGCGATCCAGCACGTCCTTCAGCCGTACGCCGGCCCATTTGGCGTTGCCCATGGCGCCATTCGCCCATTGCGCGCCGGGCACGCGTGGCGAGAAGAAGCCGCGCGAATTGCCGGAGCATTGATTGACCGCGGCAAGCTCCACCCGGGGCAGGTCGCGCAGGATGTCCGTTATCGACAGCGACAGCGTCCGATCGACATGCCCACGCACCGCGAGCCTGAAGGCGTTCACATCGACCGAATTCGGGATCTCGGCCCAGTGCCAGCGCACGTAGAACTGATCGTTCGGCGTGAAGACGCCGCGGTCGAACACGTCCAGCGGCGTTTCGAGCAGCGGCGGCCGCACCCGCTGCAGGATCATGTCGCCTTTTTGCGGAAAAGCATGCGTGACCGGCCGTTCCCGCGGCCCGCTCGCAAACGGCAATTTGACCATTTCGTCGGCGAAGGCCGACGATACGGCGAGCGACAGACCGGCAATTCCAATGTTCTGAAGCACGGTCCGGCGCGACGGATGTTGAATGGGGGCGGAGCGAACGGGATGCAGGTTTCGCAGCGATTGGCTGAGCGCATCTTCCTTGTCGTTGCGCATCGGAGCTTCCTCCTTGGGCAAGCGGTACTGAGCCCATCGGCACCGCCCATTGCAAATCCGAACGATACCATACCCAGCCTAATGTCGAGCTGACATCTGGGTATTTCGAATTTGCCCGCCATCGGGGCGGCAATTGCGCAACGTCGCGGGAGCGGACGATCAGGCCGCCAGTGCGTCCTGGTTGATTTCACCCTTGGCAAGCGTCGTCAGCAATTCGTCCGCGCGCTTTTCCTCATCGAGCGCGTTGTGCAGCAGCCGCTGGTCCTCCCGAAGGTTGAGCTGGCCCGCGAGCGCGGCCACACTGCCATAGGCTGCGATCTCGTAATGCTCGAGCTTCTGTGCCGAGGCGATCAGACCGGCGTCGCGAAGGTAACCATCCTTCAGGATTACGCACATCTTCTCGGTCTCACGGATCAGCGCCTGCATGGCCTGATCCGTATGTTGCTCGGCGGCGGCCTCGTGCTTCTCCAGGATCGACCGCAGCCGTTCCTCCTGCATGATGGTTTCCCGCTGGTGCCGCTCGAGCGCAGCCCTTAGCGAAGGATGCGAGGCCACTTTGGCCATGCGCAGCAACGCCTCGCCAAGCTGCTGCTCGACGCTGACAAGTTCCTGCAATTCGGCAAGGTACATGTCCTTGAATGTCGTGATCTCCATGATGGTATCCTTTCGAGCGGACCGCCGGCCAGCCGGCCGCCGCGGACCTCAAGTGCAATCGCCGATCGGGTTGAAAGATAGCCCCGGCGTAGCTGCACGCCCTCTCCCGCTTGCGGGGGAGGGCTGGGGCGGGGGTGCCTCCGCATTGGGACTCCCCGAGTGGAGAGAGCCCTCACCCCGGCGCAACGCGCCGACCTCTCCCGCAAGCGGGAGAGGTGAAGATTCAGCCTGATCGGATCATACTCAAGCTGAGCACTCAACAAAGGGAACCGGTTCCCGGTTCCTAAAATGGGATAGGAGCGACGCCGCTCACGCTCGATAGAGATGAAGGTAGTTCGGCGAGAACAGCGCCGTGCTCTTGAGCACGTCCAGGTCGGTGATCGTCAGCGTCCGTTCGCGCAGCAGGATCAGGCCGGAGCTGCGCAAGTCCTGCAGCGTGCGGTTGAGATGGACCACCGAGAGGCCGGTCGCGTCGGCCAGATCCATCTGGGTCACCGGAAAGGCGCAGGAATTGCCGTCGATCAGGCCGACCGGCCGCAGCCGTTCATAGATCTCGCATAGCAGATGCGCTACGCGCTCGAGCGCCAGCCGGCGGCCGAGATTGATCGCCCATTCGCGCTGGATCGCGTTGTTCACCAGCGTCTCGCACCAGAACGCCTCCGCGACCGAGCTGTCGTGCGCCACCAGTGCTTCGAATTGCGCGCGCTTGACCTCGGCATAGACCACTGGCGTGAGGCTCGCGATGGAATGATCCATCACCGGGAGCAGATAGGTGTAAGCGTCGCAGGTTTCGCCTGGCAGGATGAAATTGACGATCTGGCGCCTTCCATCCTCCAGCGTCTTGTAGCGGCACAGCCAGCCCGACAGCAGGATCCGCACGCCATGGACCGCATCCCCCTCGCTGATCAGGTCCTCGCCCGGGCCGACGTGCTGCATGCCCTCGCGTATCGCCCGTTCGAGCGCGGCGATCCCGTCGTCCGACAAGCGCCGCAGCGCATTCAGCCGCCGGATCACCGGCTGCGCCGGGTTTCCCTCAATGGGTGGGGGATGCATTTAGAGCGTGATGTTTTTATACGGAAACATATCCTGAGTTTTTGAGATAGTTGGCGCACTCCTCGGGTGAGAAGAGAT
>NZ_JBVBEF010000055.1:0-58476 GCF_055456055.1 Bradyrhizobium sp. LeoB3 | reverse complement strand
AGAGACGCGTGTAAAGAAAGATCCGCATGTCGCACGACTTGCCAGTGGTCAGTCGCGCTCATTGCTTTCCTTTTCCTCCATGATCTCGTGGAGAGACTTCGGCCGCGGAGGTGACCTGTAGCGGCCCCTCCCGCTTGTTCAATCAGCCAAGCAACACGAGGACGTCTTCTCTCATCTGCCGGCCTATGTCCATGAAGCTATCTTGCGCGCTTACATCGACGGTGCGGTTGCCAAGGCCCTGCTTACTTCCGACATGTCGTTGTATTTGCACCCGTGGCTTGGTGATGAGGGTCAAAAGGCATTCTGGCGGCAGATTGCGCAAATGGACGATAAGTATACGCAGGAGATCGAGTGGCGTTACGGAGAGATGCGCTGTCCTGTTACGCTTATTTGGGGAGAAGAAGACGAGTGATGCCCGCTGTCGGACGGAAAAGAGTTGTCGCGCCGGCTCTCGGCTCCGTTGATGATCGTTTCCGGAGCGAAGCACCTTGTTCAAGAAGACGCTCCGGAAGCAGTCATCGCCGCCGTGACGCGATTTTGGCGTGCCGACGTCCGCTGAGGGTCAACAGCGCCATTTGGCTGATCGGTCGATCACTTCCGCTCTATCCCGATAAAGCAGACCATTTCGAAGCCAAGCCGAACTTCGCTCTTGGGCCAAGAGCCGACATGAAGAACTGGCGCCGAGGCTCTACGACCGACGAGATGCTTTCTTTCCGCCCGGCAGGAGACCAGCGGCTCGATAACCATCGATGAGTGCATCGAACAGTGAGATGTCCGAGCGGCTGCGTGCCATGAGCTGGGCCCCCGCGACGGCGGCGAAGATCGAGCGGGCTCGGGCTTCGCTTTCCTCACGTCGGACCAAGCCCGCCGCGACAAGAGTTCTGCTCAGCCATGCGACGTTGACGTCGCCGAAAGCTTGCACCTCCTTCTGAACCTCCACCGGCAGGTCGTCGTATTCGGCGGACATGAAGCTGCAAAGGCACAGACGGTTGCCGCTCTCGAGCGATCTTCGGAAGATGCTGGGATATGCTTGCAGACAGCGCAGCGGGTCGGCGCATTCCGACGACATGGCCTCCAGTTCGGCGGCCGTATCTTCCCAATAACGCTTCGCTACCGCCGCGCCGAGATCGGCCTTGCTCGGGAAGTGGTGGTAGATGCTCGGGGCTCTGATACCCACATCGGCCGCGAGATCGCGGAAGTTCAGGCCGCTGTAGCCGTGAGCCTGCGCCGTCCGCCTGGCCGCCGCCAAGATCGCTTCTCGTGAATTTGCGCTCAAAGAACACTTCCCTAGCCCTTACCTACCAAGCGTTAGATAGGGCTTGACGCCAAGCTTTGAAAGAGATATCCGCAGCCTACCAAGTGTTAGGTAGGCAGCAACCCCATGAAGACCGAGATCATCTATTCCGACGCCACCAAGCTGGCCGAACTGATCCGCACAAAGGAGCTGTCGCCAGTGGAGGTCGTGCAGGCACACCTCGATCGCATCGGGGCCGTGGACCCGAAGATCAACGCGATTGTTACGCTCGCCGACGGTGCGCTCGAAGCGGCCAAGGTGGCGGAGAAGGCGATGGTCGCCGGCGAGGAGCTCGGGCCGCTGCATGGCGTGCCCTTCACGGTGAAGGACTCGATCGACACTGCAGGCGTGGCGACCCAGCGCGGTTCGCCGATCTTCAAGGGACGCGTTCCCGAGATCGACGCGACCAGCGTCGCGCGCATGAAGAAGGCGGGCGGCATCTTGCTCGCGAAGACGAACCTTCCCGAGTTCTCCTATTGGATCGAAAGCGACAATCTGCTCTCAGGCAAGTCTAACAATCCTTGGGATCTGACCCGCACGCCTGGGGGCTCGAGCGGCGGTGAATCCGCGGCCATCGCGGCCGGCATGTCGCCGCTGGGACTGGGCACCGACCTTGCGATCTCGGTGCGCGGTCCGGCCGCGCAGACCGGGATTGTCTCCCTCAAGGCAACGCATGGGCGTGTGCCCATGACTGGGATCTGGCCGCGCGCGCCGCGCCGCTTCTGGCATGTTGGTCCCATGGCACGCAGTGTCCGCGACCTCGCGCTCGCCTTCTCGCAACTGGCCGGCCCTGACGGCCAAGACGCTTTCGCAACGAGCACCGCGCAGTTCGATGCGGGGGTCGGGCGCTCGCCCCATCGTCAGCTCCGGGTGGGCTGGCTGGTCGAGCCCGGCTTCGGGCCGGTCGACCCCGAGGTCGCCGCCACGGTGAAGGGGGCCGCCGAGGCGCTCAAGGACCTGGGCTGTTTCGTGGAGCCGGTGCGCATCCCGGCGCTCGAGCGTGACTTCGCCCTCGACGTGTTCAACCGCCTTCACGTGATGGAGATGAAGCCTGCATTCGCGGAGGCGACCGCCGGCCGCAGTCAGGACGAGCTCTATAAAATGGCCAAGACCATGCTCTCGCTGCCCGATACGTCCATGAAGGACTACATCGACGCGGAACAGGCCGCCGAGCGGCTGCGCGACGGCTATGCCGACTATTTCAGGACATACGACGCGCTGATCACCCCGGTCCTGCCGATCCCGGCCCACAAGCATGGCGTCGCAAAGTTCGTCATCAACGGCAAGACCGTGGACGCCACCTACCTCCAAGGCGCCACCGTGCCGCTCAACGTCACCGGGTTGCCCGGGCTGTCGATGCGGTTCGGCACTAGTAAGGAAGGACTGCCGATCAACGTGCAGCTCGTCGGAAGCTGGCTCGCCGAGTCGACTATCCTGCATCTTGCCTCCCTACTCGAGAACGTGAGCACCGTGCGCGACCTGCATCCGAACCTCTGAGAAGAAGACCTCTAACCGAACGCGAGCGCCGGCATCGTGTGACTCCGTAGCGATGCCGGCGTTAGCTGAATCAACAATCGACTGGAAGTCGGAGTTTGCGCCGTCTCATCCGTCCTCTCTTCGACGGGCAAATCAGCAAAAACCTGTCCAGTCCGCGCGGAAAAAATATTTCTGTTTTTCCGAAATGCAAATCAGTCTATTAATCCGCGCGTCTCACCCGATTGAGGGGCGCTTCGCGATCGTCACGAGTGTTGCGGTGGGATGCGGTGGACGCGGATTGCGCGACGGACGAGTGCGCATGAGGCGGACGGCGAAGTCGTGTGGTCCTGACGCCCCGACGCTGGCGTCAAGTCCGTGAGAAGCCAACGCTTCTGGCGGGCGACGGTGGCAAGAAGCCCGGTCTCACCGAGGAGAGCACGATATAAGCCGTAAAACCATTGCGCAGGGAATGCCGGAGTGCCTCCGCTGAACCTGTATGCTCGTGTGCGCTTCTTTGTGCACTTATGCACACGAGACCGCGGGTGCAGCGCGCGCCCGGCGTTCCCTGCGCCCTCTTGGTTCTGGGCGAATGATTTTGCAAAGCTCGGGTGAAACACGCCGCGAGACTGTGGACCTGCATCTGAAATGTGTCTGGTGAACTCACGCGAAACATTTTCTGGATTCGGAATAATTCGCAACAACCTGCTGCTGCGAGTGAGTGGCGATTGCGACTGCGATCGGCGCTTGATGTTGGCGGGTGGGCTGCTACACCGCTGGCGATGAGCGCTCACAACGTCAAATCCTCGGTCGCAGCGATCTCGGTCTTTGCCAGCGGTGGCATGGCCGTGGCGAAACTCGTCGTCGGGATCGCGATCGGATCGCTGGCGCTGATCTCGGAGGCCCTGCACTCCTCGGTCGACCTGATCGCGACCATCATCACCTGGGCAGTGGTGCGGGTGTCCGACCTGCCCGCGGACGAAGAGCATCACTACGGCCACGGCAAGCTCGAAAGCATCTCCGCGCTCGGCGTGATCGCCCTGCTCTACGTGCTCGCGGGCGGCATCCTGGTCGAGGCCTATAGCCGGCTGAGCGAAGGCGCGCCGCCGCCGTCGATCTCCGCGATCCCCTTCGTGGTCCTCATCATCGACATCGTCGTCAACCTCTGGCGAGCGCGGGCGCTGCATCGTGCGGCGCGCGAGACCAAGAGCCAGGCGCTCGCAGCCGACGCGCTGCATTTCGCCTCCGACGTGATGGGCTCCTTTGCCGTCATCATCGGCCTCATTCTCGCCGGCCTTGGCTTCTGGTGGGGCGACGCTGCCGCGGCCGTCGCCGTCGCCCTCATGATCGCGCTGCTCGGCTTCCGGATGGCGCGCTCGACCGTGGAGACGCTGACCGACCGGGCTCCGGAAGGCGTGCTTGAGAGGGCGACCGCGGCGATCCGGAACGTGCCCGGTGTGGTCGAGGTCGAGCGGCTGCGCGTGCGCATGGTCGGGCCGACCTATTTCATCGACGCCATCGCCAAGGTGCCGCGCACCATTCCGATCGACCGCGTCGAGGAGATCAAGCGCAGGGCCAAGGCCGCAGTCACTGAGGTGCTTGGCGATGCTGACCTCACCTTCGCCGCGGTGCCGGTCGCACGCGACAATGAGAGCGTGCGTGAGCGCATCATGGTGATCGCGCGCAATTCCGGGCTTGCCATCCATCACGTCACCGTGCACGCGCTCGGCGAGAAGCTGATCGTCAGCATCGACCTCGAGGTCGACGGCGAGATGGAACTCACCGCGGCCCATGCCATCGCCCACGATCTCGAACGCGCGATCCGCGAGGACTTCGGCGAGGACGTCGAAGTCGACACCCACATCGAGCCGCTCGAGCCGGAACTGCCATGGGGCAGCAACGCCGCGCCTGATCGCGTCGAGACCATCAGACAAGCGCTGACGCGCTTTGCCGCCGATGGCCCGATCCATGACATCCACAATGTGCGCGTCCGCGACTCCGACGCCGGCGAGATCGTCAACTTCCATTGCCGTGCCGCGCCCTCGATGAGCGTCATCAAGGTGCACGAGGAAGTCGACGCGATCGAGCGCGCGCTCCGCCGCGCCTTCCCCACCATCAAGCGCGTCATCAGCCACGCCGAGCCGCCGCACAGGTAGGAACACACATCGACGTTCTCGTTTCGGACTCGATTTGCGAGCCGCGATTCTGTCTTGGGCAAGAATTATTTCGCATTAACGAATCGTTGACTCTCGACACGCCGGGAAAACTGGATTCAAATCATAATGATTCGGGAGCAACGTGGGGTTGGCTTCCGAACCGTGTGGCAAATCAGATTGCGGTGGGGGTCTAGGGCATGACGCGTGCGCATGCGGCGAACGCGTGCGTTCAATCCGATTCGATCAAGGGATTGGCGCAATCGATCGCGAAACCAGACTACCACAGGCTCTTGACCGCTGAGCCTGCGTTGCGCCGAGCCGTGCCCACGCTGATCATCGCCTTCCTGGTCACGATCTGCCTCGGCGCCTTCGTCCAGGTGGTCGACCAGAGCCGGCAGAAGCGCGCCGCGCTGAAGCGCGACCTCTCCGCCCTCTCCGATATCCTCGCCGA
Organism: Bradyrhizobium sp. LeoB3; assembly: GCF_055456055.1. Lineage (NCBI taxonomy): Bacteria > Pseudomonadati > Pseudomonadota > Alphaproteobacteria > Hyphomicrobiales > Nitrobacteraceae > Bradyrhizobium > Bradyrhizobium sp. LeoB3. The sequence goes on along the minus strand of NZ_JBVBEF010000055.1, from coordinate 53,102 downwards.
GCGGCTCGATCGCCTGACCTCGAGCCGCCGCGAACACCTTGGCAATATCGAGCAGTTGCAGAACCTGTTGCCCGATCTCATTCCGTCCTGGGGCATCGCCAGGGGCCGCCATGTCATCGTCACCAGCGCCGATCATCGCGTGCTCGCCCGCGCCCCGATCGACGGGCTCGGCGAGAACGACCGGGTGTTCGACATCGTCTCCACCGCGCAACTGCTCGTCGCGCCGAGCCAGCAGGGCATCCTCGCCGACATGATCCTGCCGAACGGCGACAGCGCGCTGGCCATCTCGGTTCAGGTGAAATCGCCGCCCGGCCAGGTGGTCGTGATCCAGGAGATGAACGAGCCGATCTGGGGATCGGACGCCGCGCTCTCGGTCACGCTCTCGGCGACCACGGGCTTCGTCGTGCTCATCCTCGGCTTCGCCTTCCACTGGCAGTCGACCCGCGCCCGCGAGGGCGATCTCATCAATGACGCCGTCCGCGGCCGGATCGACACCGCGCTCAACCGCGGCCGCTGCGGCCTGTGGGACTGGGACCTCTCGCGCGGCCGCATCTTCTGGTCGCAGTCGATGTTCACGCTGCTCGGCCTCGAATCCCGCAACGACCTTTTGACCTTCGGCGAGGTCAACGCACTGGTGAAATCGGACGACATCGATCTGTTCGACATCGCCGACCAGCTCATCTCCGGCAAGATCGACCACATCGACCAGTCGTTCCGCATGCAGCACACCGAGGGCCACTGGATCTGGCTGCGCGTGCGCTGCGAGCTCAGCCACGCGTCAGCCGATGGCGGCCTGCACCTGATCGGGATCGCGGTCGACATCACCGAGCAGAAGAGCCTCGCCGAAAAAACTGTTGAAGCGGACCTGCGGCTGCGCGACGCCATCGAGACCATTCCGGAAGCCTTCGTGCTCTGGGATGCCGAGGACCGCCTCGTGCTCTGCAACTCGCACTTCCAGCGCCTGCACAAATTGCCGGATTCGGCCGTTGCCCCCGGCACCTCCTACGAGACCGTGATCGAGGTCGGCAGCATGCCGGAGGTCCGCACGCGGTTGCACGAGGCCGGCGTGCCGATGCCGGGCGCGCGCACCTTCGAGGCGCAGCTCGACGACGGGAAGTGGCTGCACATCTCCGAGCGCCGCACCAAGGACGGCGGCTACGTCTCGGTCGGCACCGACATCACCCGCATCAAGGCCCACGAGCAGAAGCTCGTCGACAACGATCTGCGCCTGCGCGCCACCGTCGTCGATCTGAAGCGTTCGCAGACCGAGCTCGAGCGGCAGGCGATCGAGCTCGCCGACCTCGCGGAAAAATATTCGCAGGAGAAGACCCGCGCCGAGGAAGCCAACGCCGCCAAGTCGAAATTCCTCGCCAATATGAGCCACGAGCTGCGCACGCCGCTGAACGCCATCATCGGCTTCTCCGAGATCATGGGCAGCGGCATGTTCGGCGCGCTCGGCTCGGACAAGTATCAGGAATATTGCCACGACATCCTCACCAGCGGCAAATATCTGCTCGACGTCATCAACGACATCCTCGACATGTCGAAGATCGAGGCCGGGCGCATGAAGCTCGATTTGGAGCCGCTCGATCTGTCGAGGACGCTCGCGGAATCGCTGCGCGTGGTGTCTGGACGCGCCCAGGCCAAGCAGCTGACGCTCGATGCCGACATCGAACGCACGATTCCCGTGGTGGCCGATCGCCGCGCGATCAAGCAGATCGTCGTCAACCTGCTCTCCAATGCGGTGAAGTTCACGCCCGACAACGGCCGGGTGATCGTGCGCAGCCAGGTGCTGGACGATCAAATCGTGATGCTGATCGCCGACACCGGCATCGGCATCGCGCAGGACTCGCTGCAGCGCCTCGGCAAGCCGTTCGAGCAAGTCGAGAGCCAGCTCACCAAGACCTATCAGGGCTCGGGTCTCGGCCTTGCGATCGCACGCTCGCTGACCAGCCTGCATGGCGGCTCGATGAAGCTGCGCTCCAAGCTCGGCGTCGGCACCGTCGTCCGCATCGCCCTGCCACGCAACGCCTTTGCAGCGAGGATGCGGGAGGCGGCGTAGCTGTTCCGCTGTCGTCCCGGGTCAAGCCCGGAACGACGATCGTCAGGCGGCCTTGGCCGGCAACTGCAGGACGCTCTCAAGCAACGCCCGGTCGTTCAACACCGCCAACGTCTCGCGGGCGGTGAGAGAGGCGACGGCCTGCTCGAAGGTGTCGCTCGCCTCAACGCGGGCGCGGGCTGTTGCGAGCTGCGGGTCGATTTCCTGCGGTCGCCGGCGCGCCGGTGGTGGGAGCGAGCGGAGATGCTGCGTCAGGAATTGCGGGTCGCGTTGCAATTCGACCAGCGCGCGGCCGCGATCGACCGCAGGCGATGCGGCCAACTCGTTTGCGCGGGTCAGCACGGCCGGCGGCGCGACTTCCTCCGGTGTCGCAAACAGCGCCTTCATCCGCGGCTTCGCCGTATAGGCGCCGATCGGAATGGCAAACAACAGCCCGACGATGACCGGCGACATCCACAACAGCAGCGGCAGAGAGACGGCGTAGGCGCTCGCGGCCATCAGTACGCCGAAGGCCGTGGGCACTCCATACTTGCGATAGAGCTCGCGCCGCTCGACCGAGCCGTCGTCGCGGCGCTGCGTCTGCCATCCGGCATCACGGCCAATCAGGATCTCGATCACCGCGATCGACTGGAACACCATCATCGCCGGTGCGATCATGGCGGAGATCAGCACTTCGACGATGACACCGAGGAAAGCGCGAATGGCGCCGCCGAACCGCCGTCGCGTGTCCCGCTGCGTCAACAGCAACAGGAAGCCGAGCAGTTTCGGCACGATCAGAAGCGCCATGGTGGCGCCGAACACCCAGGCCGCGAGAACGGGGTCCTGCGCAGGCCAGTTGGGAAATAGCGCAAACCCCTTCGGAAAATATTCGGGGCGGACAAAGCGGGCCTGCAACGAGATCAGTATGCCGAGCAGCAGGAACGTAAACCACAGCGGCGCAGTGATATAGGAGCCGATCCCGGTCATGAAATGCAGGCGCGAAATCCAGTGCAGTCCGCGCGTCGGCAACACGGCGAGATGCTGCAGGTTTCCCTGGCACCATCGCCGGTCGCGCGCCGCGAAATCCAATAGCGAAGGCGGCACTTCCTCGAAACTGCCGCCGAGCGTCGGCGCCATATAGATGCCCCAGCCGGAGCGGCGCATCAGCGCGGCCTCGACAAAGTCGTGGCTCAGAATATGACCGCCGAACGGCTTTCGTCCGTGCAACTCCGGCAGCCCGGCCGCCTCGGCGAATGCCCGCACCCTGATGATGGCATTGTGCCCCCAGTAATTGCCTTCGGAGCCGTGCCACCAGGCTACGCCCGCGGCGATCATCGGCCCATAAAGCCGCCCGGCGAACTGCTGCAGGCGGCTGAACAGGCTTCGCGCATTGACGATGATCGGCAACGTCTGCAGCAATGCCGCCGCGGGGTTCGCTTCCATCGCATGAACCATCCGCACCATCGTCTCGCCGGTCATCAGGCTGTCGGCATCGAGGACGATCATGAACTGATAGCCGCTGCCGAAGCGGGAAACCCACTCGGCGATGTTGCCGGACTTGCGCGCGACATTGTTGGCGCGGTGACGGTAATAGAGCCGATCGGAACCGCAGGCTTGCCGCAGTTTCAGGAAAGCGCGCTCCTCGGCGATCCAGATGTCGGGATCGGTGCTGTCGCTCAGCACGAACCAGTTGAAGTGCTCACCATGCCCGGTCGCCTCGACGGACTCGTAGATCGCACGCAGCCGGGCCATCAACTGGATTTCGTTTTCATTATAGGTCGGCAACAGAACCGCCGTCCGGCTCGCGATATCAGGCAAGGAACCGCTGGCGGCGATTTGCAGCGCGTTCCCTCCTCTGCCGAGCAGGACGAAAAAGCCCGCAAGAGCGGAAGCAAACGAGAAGCCGATCCAGGCGAGCAAGGTCACGAACAGCGCGAGCACCATCCATTCCAGGACGGTCACGCCCCCGACTTCGAGCACCTTGTACATCTCGTACGCGCCGGCGCCGGTGAGCGCGATAGTGGCTGCAAAGACAAACGTCCGCCGCAGCCACATGCTTGACGCCACCGGTACAGGCTGCCGCGTCGCCTGCGGCGCGCGCGCGAAGTCCGATGTGATCATCTCGAGCGGATCTTCGCGTGGCAGGAACCCGCCCGCCAGCGCGTCCGGCGTCAGCGGCGACGACGTCGCTACGGAGCCCATCGATAAACCCACACTTCGGAAAGAGGTTTATCGTCTTGCACCAGCAACGCCCGAAGCTCGACGGGCGTATCCTTCTTCACCGCGCATTGGAAGCTGAGCCGCCATCCACCCGTGTCGGGGTTCGGTTGGGTGACGATGTTGGTGATCTCGGACTTCTCGGCGCTCACGACGCCCTTGATGCTGCTGGGATCGATTCCCTTCAGGTTGTCGCCGACCAGATCCAGCACGAACAATTTGCTGTCCTCGCCACGCGCGCCGATACCGGTGCGCACGAAGCGAGCGAGCGAATGAGGCTTCGGCATATCCGGGCCCCAATGCAGACGATAGGTGAAATTGTTTTCACTCTTGGCCTTCAGCGGCGCCTTGGGCCGCCAGAACGCTGCAATGTTATCGTGGATTTCCTCCTTGGTCGGAATCTCGATCAGCACGACGCCGCCCTCGCCCCAATCGCCGATCGGTTCGACCCAGAGGCTCGGGCGAGCCTCGAAACGCGACTCGATATCCTCATAGGCGGCGAATCTCTTCTCGCGCTGCATCAGCCCGAAGCCGCGTGGATTGAGGTCCTGGAAGGTGCTGACCTGAAGATCCCGCGGATTGCTCAGCGGACGCCACAGGCTTTCGCCCTTGCCGTTGAAAATCGCGAGCCCGTCGGAATCGTGCACCGAGGGGCGAAAATCGTCGACATCGTTGCGGTCATTGGGACCGAAGAAGAACATGCTGGTCATTGGCGCCAGCCCCGCGTGCTCAAGATCGACCCGCGGATAAAGCGACATCTCGACGTCGAACACCGTGGTCTCGCCGGGCCGCAAGGTGAAGCGGTAGCTCGCGGCGCAGCTCTTGCTGTCGAGCAGCGCGTGGATGACGAGTGAGGTCGCGTTGGCTGCGGGGCGCTCCAGCCAGAACGCCTTGAAATAAGGAAACTCCTCTCCCTTCGCCTCTCCAGTGTCGATCGACAATCCCCGCGCCGACAATCCGTAGGTTTCACCCTTGGCGACGGCACGGAAATAGCTGGCGCCGAGGAAGACGCAGACCTCATCGAAATAGTCGGGCCTGTTGATCGGCGCGTGGATGCGAAAGCCGGCAAAGCCGAGATTATCAGCGGCGAACGTCGGCACATTGTCGCCGAACGAGAAGTCGTCCTTGCGATAGCGGATTTCGCTCGCCTGGCCGTCGACGACTTCGAAGATGCTGACCTTGTTCTTGTAGAAGAAGCCGCGGTGAAAGAACTGCGCCTGGAACGGCAGCTTTTCGGCACGCCACAGCGCGCGTTCCGGCATGAAGCGGATCGAGCGATACTGATCGTAGTTCAGATCCTTCAGCTCGGACGGCAGCTTTTCATCGGGCGCCTCGAACGATTTGCTCGCGAGGCTGCGCGCAAGTTCCCGGACGGTGGACGGATCAAACGGGACGGCGGCGACGGTTTCGGTTCCCGGAAACAACATGAGTGTCGGCAGCACTGCCGAGCCTTGCAGTAGCTGGCGACGATTCACGGGAACTCCCAGATGTTTGAACCAAGCGTAGCATTGCAACAGTCGACCCGTCGGCAAAGTTCCCTTCGATGCTGCAAGGCGAGAAGAGATTTCAGTTCAGACAATCATCGCTGGGCTTTGGGGAAAATCAGCATTCTGCCGCTATTCGGCCGCCAGAACGGCCTGAATTGAGCGGCGATTGAAATGTGAATTGGAGGAGACAGTCAGGCGCCCTGACGGCCGCGCCGTGACGCGCGCGTCAACGTAGTGACACGTGGGTCACGCGCTGTGATTGGGAGATACCGACTCCAGCGTGGGCGCGACTTCGCGGGCGACCTGGACCAGCGCGGCAATCAAGGGCGTCATCGGGTCGCGCTGCGGGATCACCAGGCCGATGCTGTAGTTCACGACAGGGTCGACGATCGGAATGCTGCGCACGGCATCGGCGAGGCCGAGTGTCTCCGCAAGCTTTGCCGGCATCACGCTTGCCCAGCGGCCGGTCTTCACATGGGTGTAGAGCACGAGCAGCGAGTTCGACGTCAGCGTCGGCGTTGCTTCCGCGCCGACCGAACGAAGTGCGCGATCGATGATGCGGCGGTTCTGCATGTCGGGGGTCAGCAGGCAGAGCGGCACCTGGCCGACCTCTTTCCATGTGACGGTGTCGCGATCGCCGAACATGGCATCGGGCGATGTCAGCAAGCGGTAGCTCTCGCCATAGAGACGGATGGTGCGAACCTTGCCGATCGGCTCGTTCTCGATATAGGTCAGCCCGGCATCGACCTCGAGGTTCTCCAGGAGGCCCAGCACGTCGGACGAGGTGCAGGATTGGATGCGAAAGCGCACGTCCGGATGACGGGCGCGAAACGGCGTGGTCAGTGAAGCCACCATGCCGAGCGCGGTCGGGATCGCCGCGATCCGGATCTCGCCGGAGAGCTTGTGCTTCAGCCCATTGATCTCCTCCCGCATCGCGCGGGCATCGCCGACGATACGGCGCGCCCAATCGAGCGCGCGCTCACCCTCGGGCGTGAAGCCCTGAAAGCGGGAGCCGCGTTGCACCAACATCACGCCAAGGAGATCCTCGAGCTGCTTGAGGCTCGTCGACATCGTCGGCTGCGTGACGCCGCACGCCTCCGCCGCGCGGCCGAAATGCCGCTCCTTTGCGAGCGCCAACAGGAGTTCAAGCTTGTCGATCAAGAAGGCCTCATCAGCTCTGGCATGCCACTTCGAATATAACGATCACAACCGGCGCGAACACGAGAAAAAGCCGTAACGGACAAGGTGCCGTGCTACCAATTCTATTTGTATATCGATCGATTTCATATCCAAATCGATCGCTGTTCACGATCGCAGCATGAGACAGCTTTATTGATATCTAGATCGATTCCAACTCTCATAGGAGCGAGTAAAAACCCTCCGATTTGAGAGATGTGGATGACGTCGGCCTACGAACCCTGGAACGAAGCGCGCGGCGCCGAGATCATCGCCGAGCATGCCAAGCTCGAAGGCGCGACGCTGGTCATCCTGCACGCGCTGCAGGAGGCCTTCGGCTACGTGCCCGAGCCCGCGATCCCGATGGTCGCTTCCGCGCTTAATCTCTCGCGTGCCGAAGTCCACGGCGTGTTCACCTTCTACCATGATTTCCGCAAGGCGCCCGCAGGCCGTCATGTGCTGAAGCTCTGCCGCGCGGAGGCCTGCCAGGCCGCCGGCGGCGATGCGCTGGCCGCGCGCGCCGAAGCCAAGCTCGGCGTTGCGCTCGGCAATACCACGGCCGATGAGCGCGTGACGCTGGAGCCGATCTACTGCCTCGGCCTCTGCGCCACCGCGCCATCTGCGATGCTGGATGGCCGCCTGGTCGGCCGGCTCGACGAAGCGCGCCTCGATGCGCTGGTGAAGGAGGCGCAGCGATGACGATGCGACTCTTTGTCCCCCGCGATGCCGGCGCAGTCGCCGTTGGCGCCGATGAGGTCGTGACGGCGCTGGAGCTCGCCGCCGAGCAGCGCGGCCTCGTGATCGAGATTGTCAGGACCGGCTCGCGCGGGCTCTATTGGCTGGAGCCGATGGTCGAAGTCGCAACAGCGGCGGGCCGAGTTGCGTTCGGACCGGTGAGCGCTGCGGACGCGACCTCCCTGCTCGATGCGATGGCCGCCGATGGGCCGCATCCGCTGCGCGTCGGCATCGCCGACGATATCCCCTGGCTGAAGCGCCAGACCCGCCTGACCTTCGCGCGCTGCGGCGTGATCGATCCGCGCTCAGTCGAGGACTATCGCGCCCATGGCGGCTACAGGGGCCTGGAGCGGGCGCTGACGCTCTCCCCCGACGAGATCCTAGCCGACGTCACCAGCTCCGGCCTGCGCGGCCGCGGCGGTGCCGGCTTCCCGACCGGCATCAAGTGGAAGACGGTCGCGCAGGCCAGCGCCGACCGAAAGTACATCGTCTGCAATGCCGACGAAGGCGACAGCGGCACCTTCGCAGACCGCATGATCATGGAAGGCGATCCCTTCGTGCTGATCGAGGGCATGACGATCGCCGGCATCACGGTCGGCGCCACCAAAGGCTACATTTACACCCGCTCCGAATATCCACATGCGGTCGAGGCGATGAATGCCGCGATCGCAGCGGCCAAGCGCGCCGGCTATCTCGGCGCCCGCATCGGCGGTTCCGCGCACAGCTTTGATCTCGAGGTGCGCGTCGGCGCCGGCGCCTATGTCTGCGGCGAGGAAACCTCGCTGCTCGAAAGCCTCGAAGGCCGCCGTGGCATCGTGCGCGCCAAGCCGCCGCTGCCCGCACACAAGGGCCTGTTCGGGCGGCCGACGGTGATCAACAACGTGCTGTCGTTCGCCGCGATCCCGTTCATCCTCGATAACGGCGCCAAGGCGTACGCAGATTTTGGCATGGGCCGCTCACGCGGCACGATGCCGATCCAGCTTGCCGGCAATGTGAAGCATGGCGGTCTGTTCGAGACCGCATTCGGCATCACGCTCGGCGAACTTGTCGACGAGATCGGCGGCGGCTCCTTCACCGGCCGTCCGGTGCGCGCGGTGCAAGTGGGTGGCCCGCTCGGCGCCTACTTCCCGCGCGCTCTCTTTGATACGCCGTTCGACTATGAGGCTTTCGCTGCACGCGACGGATTGATCGGCCATGGCGGCATCGTCGTGTTCGACGACAGTGTCGATATGCGCAAGCAAGCGCGCTTTGCGATGGAATTCTGTGCGATCGAATCCTGCGGCAAGTGCACGCCCTGCCGGATCGGCTCGACCCGCGGCGTGGAGACCATCGAGAAGATCATCCGCGGCGAGCGCGTGGCCGAAAACCTCGCCCTCGTCGAGGACCTCTGCAACACCATGAAGTTCGGCTCGCTCTGCGCGCTCGGCGGCTTCACGCCCTACCCCGTGCTGAGTGCCCTCAGGCATTTCCGGGATGATTTCGGCCCGGCACCGGCCCGCTTAGAGGCCGCGGAATAGGAAAATCGCCATGTCATTGATCGAGGAAATCGACTTCGGCACGCCGCGCTCCAAATCGGAGACCATGGTCACGCTGACCATCGACGGCAAGCCCATTACGGTGCCCGAGGGCACCTCCATCATGCGCGCAGCGATGGAAGCAGGTCACCAGATCCCGAAGCTGTGCGCGACCGACACGGTCGACGCCTTCGGCTCCTGTCGCCTGTGCCTGGTCGAGATCGAGGGACGCGCGGGCACGCCGGCGTCCTGCACCACGCCGGTGGCGCCAGGGCTGGTCGTGCATACCCAGAGCGAGCGGCTGAAGAAGCTGCGCAAGGGCGTGATGGAGCTCTACATCTCCGACCATCCGCTGGACTGCCTGACCTGCGCCGCCAATGGCGATTGCGAATTGCAGGACATGGCAGGCGCAGTCGGCCTGCGCGACGTGCGCTACGGCTATGAGGGCGACAACCATGTGTTCGCCAAGTCCGCTGGCGCGGTCAATCCGGCCTGGATGCCGAAGGACGAGTCCAATCCTTACTTCACCTACGATCCCTCAAAATGCATCGTCTGCTCGCGCTGCGTCCGCGCCTGCGAGGAGGTGCAAGGCACCTTCGCACTGACGATTGCCGGCCGCGGCTTCGACAGCCGTGTCTCGCCGGGCATGAGCGAAAGCTTCCTCGGCTCCGAATGCGTCTCCTGCGGCGCCTGCGTGCAGGCCTGCCCGACCGCGACGCTGACGGAAAAATCGGTGATCGAGATCGGCCAGCCCGAGCATTCCGTGGTGACCACCTGTGCCTATTGCGGCGTCGGCTGCGCCTTCAAGGCGGAAATGCGCGGCGAGGAAGTGGTGCGCATGGTGCCGTACAAGGACGGCAAGGCCAATCGCGGCCACTCCTGCGTCAAGGGCCGCTTCGCCTGGGGCTACACCAACCACAAGGAACGCATCCTGAAGCCGATGATCCGCGAGCGGATCGCCGATCCCTGGCGCGAAGTGTCGTGGGACGAAGCGTTCTCGTTTGCCGCCGCGAAGTTCAAGGCGATCCAGCAGAAATACGGCCGCGACGCGGTCGGCGGCATCACGTCGTCCCGCTGCACCAATGAAGAGACCTATCTGGTGCAGAAGCTGATCCGCGGCGGCTTCGGCAACAACAATGTCGATACCTGCGCCCGGGTCTGCCACTCGCCGACCGGCTATGGCCTGTCGCAAACCTTCGGCACCTCGGCCGGCACGCAGGACTTCGACTCGGTCGAGGAGACCGACGTCGTGATCGTGATCGGCGCCAACCCGGCCTCTGCCCACCCCGTGTTCGCCTCGCGCTTAAAGAAGCGGCTGCGGCAAGGGGCAAAACTGATCGTGATCGATCCGCGTCGCACCGAGATGGTGGAGTCCCCTCACCTTGAGGCGCTGCATCTGCCGCTGATGCCGGGCACCAATGTCGCTGTCATGACGGCGCTCGCGCACGTCATCGTGACCGAGGGCCTCGTCAACGAAGCCTTCGTGCGCGAGCGCTGCGACTGGAGCGAGTTCGAGGAATGGGCGGCGTTCGTTGCGCAGCCGAACAACAGCCCGGAAGCCACCGCGATCCTGACCGGAGTCGACCCGAAGGATGTCCGCGAAGCCGCGCGCATCTACGCCACCGGCGGCAACGGTGCGATCTATTACGGGCTGGGGGTCACCGAGCACAGCCAGGGCTCGACCACGGTGATCGCGATCGCCAACCTCGCGATGGTGACAGGCAATATCGGCCGCCCCGGCGTCGGCGTGAACCCGTTGCGCGGCCAGAACAACGTGCAGGGCTCCTGCGACATGGGCTCGTTCCCACACGAACTGCCGGGCTATCGCCACATCTCAACGGATGCGGTGCGTGACCAGTTCGAGGCGATGTGGAACGTCAAGCTCAACCCTGAGCCGGGCCTGCGCATCCCCAACATGTTCGACGCCGCGATCGAAGGCACCTTCATGGGCCTCTACGTGCAGGGCGAGGACATCCTGCAATCCGATCCCAACACCAGCCATGTGGTGGCGGCGCTGTCGGCGATGGAATGCGTGATCGTGCACGATCTCTTCCTGAACGAGACCGCGAATTACGCGCACGTGTTCCTGCCGGGCTCGAGTTTCCTGGAGAAGGATGGAACCTTCACCAACGCCGAGCGTCGTATTCAGCGCGTGCGCAAGGTGATGACGCCAAAGAACGGCATGGCCGACTGGGAAGTGACGATCCGCCTCGCGAAGGCGATGGGCTTCGAGATGCATTACAACCACCCCTTCGAGATCATGGACGAGATCGCGGCGCTGACCCCGACCTTCGCCGGCGTCTCGTACGCAAAACTCGACGAGCTCGGCTCGGTGCAGTGGCCCTGCAACGAGAAGGCGCCCGAGGGCACGCCGGTGATGCATATCGGCGGCTTCGTCCGCGGCAAGGGCAAGTTCATCGTCACCGAATATCTCGCAACAGATGAGCGCACCGGGCCACGTTTCCCGCTGTTGCTCACGACGGGGCGCATCCTCAGCCAGTACAATGTCGGCGCGCAGACCCGCCGTACAGAGAATGTGGTCTGGCACAGCGAGGACCGGCTCGAGATCCATCCGCACGATGCCGAGCAGCGCGGCGTGCGCGATGGCGATTGGGTGCGCCTCAAGAGCCGCGCCGGCGAGACCACGCTGCGCGCGCTCATCACCGATCGTGTCGCGCCGGGCGTGGTTTACACCACGTTCCATCATCCGGACACGCAGGCCAATGTGATCACGACCGACTATTCGGACTGGGCCACGAATTGTCCGGAATACAAGGTCACCGCCGTGCAGGTCTCGCCGTCGAATGGTCCGTCCGACTGGCAGAAGACCTATGAGGCGCAGGCGAAGCATTCACGCCGGATCGCGCCGGTCGTGGAAGCCGCGGAGTGAGGATGCACGATCCCGTCACCAGCGCGAAGCGGCAGGTCTCGCGCGACGGCAGCCTCAGCGAAGGCACGCGCCAGATCCCCGAGGAGACGGCGCTGGCGCTGACCTATAATGGCGGCACCTACGCCGTGATGATGGGCACGCCGCAGGACCTGCGCGATTTTGCCGTGGGCTTCAGCCTCAGCGAAGGCGTTGTTCAATCCGCCGAGGAGATCGAGACGCTCGACGTCATCGAGCTCGACGACGGCATCGAGCTGCGGATGTGGCTGGCGCCCGAAAAGGCCGCGCTGATCAATGAGCGGCGGCGGCATATCGCGGGCCCGACCGGCTGCGGCCTCTGCGGCATCGACTCGATCGCCGAAGCGGTTCGTCCGGCGGCAATCGTGCCGAAGGGCCGCAGTTTCTCGCCGCGCGAGATCATGGCCGCGATGGCCGCGATCGCCCCGCTGCAGGCGATCAACCTCAGGACACGCGCAGTGCATGCCGCGGCGTTCTGGACGCCGGCGCGCGGCATTGTCGCGCTGCGCGAGGATGTCGGCCGTCACAATGCGCTCGACAAGCTTGCCGGTGCGCTGGCGCAGGCCAAAGTACCTACCAGCGACGGCATGGTGCTGTTGACGAGCCGCGTCTCGGTCGAGATGGTGCAGAAGACGGCAACCATCGGCGCGCCGCTGATGGTCGCGGTGTCCGCGCCGACAGCGCTTGCCGTGCGCATGGCCGACGCCGCCGGCATCACGCTCGCGGCGATCGCACGCGCCGACGGGTTCGAAGTGTTCACACATGCGGAGCGGATCGTTCCCCACGCCGATAGCAGGAAAGCCATCCATGTCGCCTGACCGACTGATCTACATGGCCAACCAGATCGGCAAGTTCTTCCAGAACCAGGGGCATGAGCGCGCGGTGCCGGGCATTGCCGAGCATATCAAGAAGTTCTGGGACCCGCGGATGCGGAAGGCGATCTTCGCCCATCTCGACGCCGGCGGCGCTGGGCTTGATCCGTACGTCCACGAGGCGCTCAAGAAGTTGAAGAAGGCATAGGCCACAACACTGAATGGTGGCACGCGTCGCTTTGCCCACCCTACGGCGCTGTCGTCCCGGCGAACGCCGGGACCCATAACCACAGGATCGCGTTGTGGCGCGCGCAAGCGGTTGCGGCGGAGCACATTACAAACGCCTGTGGTTATGGGTCCCGGGTCAAGCCCGGGACGACAGCGAATTTGTAGCGATCGGCGCCGCGCCTAACGTCCGCCGACGATCGCGTTGAACACGCGGCGGACTTCGCTCTGCGTCTCGCGCACGCCGGCTTCGAGGGCGGAGAAATCCGGCGTGTCGCCTGCGCGCGCCATCACGCGTAGCAGATCGTCACCGGCAGTTTCGGGATTGAATTTGCCAATCACGCAAAGGCGCAGGATCTGCGTGAGGTCGTGATAGAGCCGCGCGGCCGAGCGCAGCACTTCGGCCTCCGACTGGCCGAGCACGCCGAGCTTTGCGGCGTTGTCGAGCACCTGCAAAGTGGAGACGCTGAGAATGTCGGGCTTCTCGGCGGCGTGCACGAGTTGCAGATATTGCGCGATGAAATCGATGTCGATGAGGCCGCCGGCGGCGAGCTTCAGGTCCCAGATGTCGTCCTCGCCCTTCTCGAGCGCGATCGCGCGCCGCATCTCGACGACGTCGTTGGCGGTTTTGCCCGCATCGCGCTTGCGCGTCAGCACGCGGCGGATGATGTCTTCGATCTTCTCGCGGAACGCCGGCGATGACGAGATCACGCGCGCGCGCGTCAGCGCCATGTGCTCCCAGGTCCAGGCCTCGCGCTCCTGATATTCGGCGAAGGAATCGAGCCGTGATGCCAGTGGACCGGCGCGGCCCGATGGGCGCAGCCGCATGTCGACCTCGTAGAGCACGCCGTAATTGGTTCGTGTCGTGAAGGCGGAGATCAGGCGCTGGGTGAAGCGGGCAAAATACTGCGCGCCGTGCAGCGCGCGGTCGCCGTCGGAGTCCGGGCGCTCGTGGTCGTAGTCGTAGAGCAGGATCAGGTCGAGATCGGACGACGCCGTCATCTCGCGGCTGCCGAGCCGGCCCATGGCGAGGATCGCGGTCTCCTGGTCGTTGATGCGGCCGTATTGCGTGGCGAACTGGTCGGTGACAAGGCCATGCACGGTGTGCACGATGCCTTCCGCGACGTCGGCGAAGGCGACGCTCGCCTGCTGCGCCGACACCGTGCCGGAGAGGATCCTCGTGCCGATCAGGAACAGGCTTTCCTGGCCGAACAGCCGCAGGCGGTCGAGGAAGTCCTCGTAGGAACCGGCGTCCTTGAGCGTGATCGCGAGCCGCTCCGACAATTCGCGCTGGTCCGGCATCGCGCCGAAGAAGCGCGGATCGATCAGCCCGTCCATGATCTGCGGCTGCCGCGCCAGCATGTCGCCGAGCCGCGGCGCGGCGCCGAGGATCAGCGCCACCAGCGCGACCAGGTCTCGGTTCTGGCTCAGCAGCGTGATCAGCCGCCCGCCCCGCTGCAGCGCCCCAAGGAAACGGTCGAACGCCACAACCGCGGCGTCCGGCTCCTCGGCATGCGCGAGGCCGTCGATCAGGCCCGGAATGAACTCGAGGAAAGCATTGCGCGTCGCCTCCACGCGCAGCGCGCGATAGTCGCCTTCGATCCATTGCTGCACGGTCTTTGCGACCGCGACCGGCTTCTCGAAGCCGAGACTGACGAGATGCTCGAGCAGCCGCTGGTCTTCGGGGCCGGCGCCGTAGTTCAGCTTCGGCAGCTTTGCCGTGCCGGTCGGCTCGTCGCCCTCGAAAAGCTTGGCGTAATGGCCCTGCACGATGTTGAGATGCGCGAGCAATTCCATCGCAAAGGTGGCCCTGCTCGTATAGCCGAGGAAATGAGCAAAGCGCTCGATCGCCGCGGGATCTTCCGGCAGCGTGTGCGTCTGCTCGTCGGCGATCATCTGCAGACGATGCTCGACGCGGCGCAGGAACTGATAGGCCGCGGTGAGCTCGTCACGCGCCTCAAAGGTGATCCAGTTGCTGGAGGCCAGCATCGCGAGCGCCTCGAGCGTCGGCCGCACCCGTAATTCCGGATGCCGCCCGCCCGCGATCAACTGCTGGGTCTGGGCGAAGAACTCGATCTCGCGGATGCCGCCGCGGCCGACCTTGACGTTGTGGCCCTCGACCGAGATCTCGCTCTGGCCGCGGTAGGTCTGCATCTGCCGCTTCATGTCGTGGACATCGGCAAGCGCGGCGAAGTCCAGATGCTTGCGCCAGACGAAGGGGGCGATTTCCGCAAGCAGCACCTCGCCCGCCCTGCTGTCGCCGGCGCAGGGGCGCGCCTTGATCATCGCGGCGCGTTCCCAGGTGCGCCCTTCCCGCGCGTAATAGTTCAGCGCCGAATCGGTCGAGATCGCGACCTGCGTCGACGCCGGATCGGGCCTCAGCCGCAGGTCGACGCGGAACACATAGCCGTCGCCGGAGCGCTGCTGCAGCATGCGCGCCATCGACTGGGTGACGCGGACGAAGAACGGCTGCGGTTCGATATCCTCGGCCAGCGAGGTCGCAGCCGGATCGTAGAAGACGATGAGATCGATATCGCTGGAATAGTTCAGCTCGCCCGCGCCCATCTTGCCCATCGCGAGCACGATCAGCCCGCTGCCCTCTTCGGGACGGTCGGGGTCGGGCGCATGGAGGCGGCCGCGCGCCATCTCCTGGCGCAGCAGGTAGCGCAGCGCCGACTGCACGGACGCGACCGCAAGGTCGGTCAGCGCGGCGGTGACCCGTGTGACCGGCCACACGCCGCCAATGTCGCAAAGCGCGATCAGGAGCGCCGCCTCCGCCTTCATGCGGCGGAGCAGTTGCATCACTTCGGCCTCGCCTGAGGCGGCGAACACGTCGTGCGACGTCTTGTCGATCAGGTCGGCCAGATGCGGCTCCGGGTCGCAGGAGAGCAACCGGATCAGCCGCGCCGGATCGGCGCGCACGAGCTCGAACAGGAACGGCGAGCATTCCGCAATGCCGAGCAGGATGCGCTTGGCGAAGGGATAGCCGAGCAGTTCATCGAGCGCGGCCGATTGCGCCGGCTCGAGTTCGGCGAGCCAGTCTGTCAGGCGCTGTTCGGCTTGGATGGGCGCGGACACATACGGTCCGTCCGCGAACCGCGCGGCCAGACGATGTCCCGCGGAGCCCGGCGCGGAAGCGTTCATGCCGCCTTCTGTGGCACATCCTGCGTTTGGGCCGCAAGCCTGTCAGCCGCGCCGGCACGCGCCGGCAGCACCAGCGTCGCAACCAGCCCGGGATGGGCGTCGCCGAGCCTGAGCTCGCCGCCGTGCAGTGTCGCGACCGCCGCGGCGAGGCTGAGCCCAAGCCCGGAACCCGGCAGCGTGCGGCTCGCCTCGAGCCGGACGAATCGTTCCACCGCATGCTTGCGATCGGCCTCGGGAATGCCCGGACCATGATCGGTGACGCTGAGCAGCACGGAGTCGGACTCGCGCCGCGCCTCGATCAGGATTTCCTTGGCTGCGGCGGCCGCCTCCGGGTCGATCGGCTGCACCACCGGCTTGCCATATTTGATCGCGTTCTCGACGAGGTTGGCGAGCGCCTGGCTGATCAATTCACGGTTGCCGTGCATCGCGCTGGGCGCGGTCTTCACATGCAGGCTCATGCCGTCGTCCTCGGCGAGCGGCTCGTAGAGCTCATGGATGCCGGCGGCAACGTCGGCCGCGTCGAAATCATCCATGTTGCCGCGCGCCTGACCGGACTCAGCCCGCGCGATCATCAAGAGTGCATTGAAGGTACGGATCAGGCCATCGGATTCCTCGATGGTGCGCTCCAGCGCCGCCCGGTAATCGGCCTCGCTCCTGGCGCGCGCCAACGCCTCCTCGGCGCGGTTGCGAAGGCGCGTCAGCGGGGTCTTGAGGTCGTGGGCTATGTTGTCGGAGACCTCCTTCAGCCCCGTCATCAGCGCCTCGATGCGCTCCAGCATGGCGTTGAGGTTTTCGGCGAGACGATCGAGCTCGTCGCCGCTGCGGCCGACCGGCAGGCGGTCGGAGAGATCGCCGGCCATGATGCGCTGGGCGGTACCGGTCATGGCATCGATCCGCTGCAGCACCCGCCGCGCGACGAAGATGCCGCCGCCGATGCCGAGCACGACCACGACGAGGATCGACCATTGCGCGGCCTTGGCGACGATGCCGAACAGCCGCCGCCGCTCCTCGAGGTCGCGCCCGATCAAGAGCCGGAAGCCATTGGTCATCTCGGTGACCCGCACCAGCGCGCGGTGATCGGTGTTGTCGTTGTCGTCGAGCCGCCGATAGGCCGTCTCGGTCCAACCCTGCATTCCCATCACCCCCGGCGCCAGCGAGCCGACATTGCCGGCGATCGCCTGCCCGTTCGGTGCGGTCACGAGATAGAGGTTGGCGCCCGGCCGCAGCGCCCGATTGCCGATGGTGAACACAAGGCCGCGCAGGCCACGCCGGTTGTAGATCTCGGTGACTTCGCCGACCTCGGCATTGACCGTGGAGGTGATCTGCTCGGTGATCAGGCGGCGCGTATTCCAGGCGAAATAGCCGAGCAGCGACGCTGCGAACAGCGCAAACAAAAACAGATAGACCAGCGTCAGCCGGAACGCCGTGGTGCGGATCAGTTTACCGAATGCCGTCACGGATGATGCTACCCAAGATGTTGCTGTTGCGCGTTGCTATCCGATGCTCCCAAGCACCGATGCAGCTACGTCTTTCGGACTCAGCTACCGTATCCCGTCGCGGATCATGTACCCTGCCCCGCGGATCGTGTGCAGCAAGGGCCGCTCGAAGCCCTTGTCGATCTTGGAGCGCAGGCGCGAGATGTGCACGTCGATGACGTTGGTCTGCGGATCGAAGTGATAGTCCCAGACATTCTCGAGCAGCATGGTGCGCGTCACCACCTGCCCTGCATGCTTCATCAGATATTCGAGCAGGCGGAATTCGCGCGGCTGCAGCGTCAGTTCGTCCTTGCCGCGGGCGACGCGGTGCGACAGGCGGTCGAGCTCGAGATCGCCGACCCGATAGACCGTCTCTTCCGCCGGGCCGACATTGCGGCGCGACAGGACTTCGACGCGCGCCAGCAATTCGGCGAATGAATAGGGTTTCGGCAGGTAGTCGTCGCCGCCGGCGCGCAAGCCCTTGATGCGGTCGTCGACCTGGCCGAGCGCAGAGAGGATCAATACCGGCGTGCGGTTCCCCTTTTCGCGCAGCGTTCCGATCAGGGACAGGCCGTCCCGCTTCGGCAGCATGCGGTCGACGACGAGGACGTCATAGTCGCCGCTCTCGGCCATCGACAGACCTTCCTCGCCGTCGTCGGCGAGGTCGGCGATATAGCCGACTTCGCGGAACGCCTTGACGAGATAGTCGGCGGATTCGCGATCGTCTTCGATGATCAGGAGGCGCATCTGGGGTGCGGCTAAAGGTGCGGTGGCGGTCACGGGATTGGTTTCCTCTCAGCATGGCGCGACCGCCCTGCACATGCAAGACGGCCGCGCGCGTTCGCGTTGATTTGCATGATCCTTCCGGAAAACCGGCTTCCGCTTTTCCGGATCACGCTGGAGGGGAAAGAGTGGGCGGTGAAGCTGGGGGACTTCACCGCCCTAGGCCTTCCGACGGAGGGGGGCGCATTCCACCGGAAGGTAGCAAGAGGGGGCGAGCATTGAGGCTCGCTCCCCAGGAAGGGCCGTCGGCGGGGGCGACGATTGCCGGCGACGCCTTCCATCTCGTATTTAACCCTTCGCCAGCGGCACTGCCACAAAGCGCGACGAACCGCCGCTCTTTACACGCATCAAAACGCTGTTCTTGTTGTCGTTCCGTGCGGAGGTGATCGCATCGCGCACATCACCGGCGCTGGTGACGTTCTTGCCGGCGACTTCAAGAATGACGTCGCCTTCCTTGAAGCCGCGCTCGGCCGCGGCGCTCTTCGGGTCGACCTCGGTCACCACGACGCCGTCCTTGCCGGCGCCGGCCACGCTGTTGGCGGGGGCCACCGTCAGGCCGAGCTTCGGCACGTCGGTGCCGCGGGAGGAAGAGCCGCGATCGCTGTTGTCGTTATCGGCCTTGGCCTCAACCGTGTTCGGCAACTGGCCGAGCGTGAGGTTGACGGTCTTCTCCTGGCCCTTGTGCAGGACGTTGAGCTTCACCGCATTGCCGGGCGCCAGGCCGCCGATGGTGCGGGCGAGCTCGCGCGCATCCTTGACCGTTTCGCCGTTGACGGCGGTGATGACGTCGCCGGACTCGATGCCGGCCTTGGCCGCCGGACCGTTGGCCTGGGGCTCCGCCACCAGCGCGCCTTCGGCCTTCTTCATGCCGAGGCTGTCGGCGATGTCGGAGGTCACCGGCTGGATCTGGACGCCGATCCAGCCGCGGCTGACCGTGCCCTTGTCCTTGAGCTGGGCGACGACGCTCTTCACCGTCGCGGCCGGGATCGAGAAGGCGATGCCGACGCTGCCGCCGGAGGGCGAGTAGATCGCGGTGTTGACGCCCATCACCTCACCGGACACGTCGAACGCCGGGCCACCGGAGTTGCCCTTGTTCACGGGCGCGTCGATCTGGATGAAATCGTCATACGGGCCGTTGCCGATGTCGCGGCCGGAGGCCGAGACGATACCGGCGGTAACCGTGCCGCCGAGCCCGAAGGGGTTGCCGACCGCCAGCACCCAGTCGCCGATCCGCGGCTTGGTGTCGGACAGCTTGGCGAACGGGAAGTTGGAACCACCCTCGACCTTGACTAGCGCGAGGTCGGTACGCGGATCGGTGCCGATCACCTTGGCCGAATAGGTCTTGCCGTCATCGGTCGTGACCTCGACCTTGTCGGCGCCGTCAACGACGTGGTTGTTGGTCACCGCAAAGCCGTCAGCCGAAATGAAGAAACCCGAACCCTGGCCGGTCACGATGCCACGGCCACGCGGTCCGCCGCGCATGCCCGGGGGGAGCCCATCCTGTCCACCGAAGCGACGGAAGAAACGCTCCATCGGCGAACCCGGCGGGAACGGCGAGTCCTCGTTGCTGTCGTCCTTGGCGAGCTTCTCGCCGATATTGACCTTGACCGAAATCACCGACGGCTTCACGCGCTCGACAATATCGGCAAAGCCGACCGGCTGCTGAACCTTGCGGACCTCGTTGTTGACCTGCGCCTGCGCCGGGCTGGCGAACAGATCGCTCGGCGTGTGCTGCGGGCTCAAACCATAGCCGGCGACGCCGAGGCCGGCGACGACCGAAGCCATCAACGCAAATCTGCGGGCCGAGAACAGCGAACGCCGCGGCGCGCGGTAAGACGGCAGAGACGAAAGATCGGTGGGTCGTTCGGTCATTCTAAAAATCTCCAAGAGCCAGAACTCGAAAGGTGCGGGGGCAAGCACCGGACGTGTCTAAACATGGGGGCGTCAGCCTTACGGCGCGCTGGCTGCGGAATTAAACTTTTGTAATAGAGACGAGGCCGGGTGCGGCAGGATATCGCAGCTCCGCCAATGGGTTAGCCGCGAGCTGAAGGAGCTCGCGGCAAGTCCCGCCCGCAGGTTCCAGGTCGCAAAATCGCGAGCCGTCAGACTGCCCTGACGCTGGCAATGAAACCCTCGACCTCGCGCTTGAGGATGTCGGCCTGCTGCGACAGGTCGACCGCGGAATCCTTGGCCTCGCCGGCCATGCGGCCGGTGTCGGACGACGTCGTGGTGATCTGCACGATGTGGTTGGTGACGTCCATGGTTCCCCTCGCCGCGTCCTGGACGCTCCTGGAGATGTCCTGGGTGGCGTTGCGCTGGCGTGCGGTGTCGACGTCGATGCCCGACATGATCGAGCTGATTTCGGCGATCGTGTTCGAGATCCCGTCGATGGCGCCGCGGGTTTCCGCCGTAATCGCCTGGATGCTTGTGACCTGCTGCGAGATCTCCTCGGTCGCCTTGCTGGTCTGGCTGGCCAGGTTCTTCACCTCGGAGGCGACCACCGCAAATCCCTTGCCAGCCTCGCCGGCCCGCGCGGCTTCGATGGTGGCGTTGAGCGCCAACAGGTTGGTCTGCGAGGCAACCGTCTGGATCAACTGCACGACGGCCCCGATCTTCTCGGCCGCGTCCGAGAGCGCGTGGATGGTGTCGGCGCTCTGGCGCGCCTGCGCCACCGCCCCCTCGGCACGCTGGGTGGCGTCGGTGACGCGCTGGCTGATCGCCGCGATCGAGGTCGTCATCTGCTCCGCTGATGTCGCCACCGTCTGGACGCTGGTGCTGGCCTGGCCGGCTGCGCTGGCAACCGCGCTCGCCTTCTGGCTGGTCTCGTTGGCGGCGCGCGACAGCGTTTCGGCGTTGCCCCTGAGGCGGACGGCCGATGCGGCAACGCTGCCGACGACATTGGCGACGAGGCCGTTGAAGTCGCGGATCTTCTCGTCGAGATAGCGAGTCCGCTCGCGCTGGTTGTGGGCGTCGCGCAGTTCCTGGTCGGTCAGCCGCTGGCGTTCGATCCCGTTGGTCTTGAACACTTCGAGCGCGCCGGCGAGCAGCCCGATTTCATTGCTCCTGCCGAGACCCGGAATTGGCGTCTCATACCTCTGCTCTGCCACTTCGCGCATCGCATGCACCATGGCAGCCAGCGGCCGCATGACGCCGTTCCGAACCGCGAGATAGGTCGTGACGCAGACCGTAAGCGCGATCACGGCGATCGCACCGCAGGCGATCAGGAAATAGGAGAACGCCGTCTGCGCTTCCTGATAGATTTGCATGGCGTGCTCGCGGCCCGGGCCGCTCAGCGATTTGAACTCAGCGGCAAGCGCCGTGATCTCGTTGTTGAGGTAGAGCACGGCGATGAAGCCCGTGCCGCCGCCAATCCCCAGCAGCATCAGAAGTGCAACGACGACGGATGCGACGAGAAAGCGGATAGTCAAATTGCTGTTCGAAAACATCGGCTTGCTCAAGAGCGTTACGACGAAGCATCATCACGCTCGATCTCTTTGTGAGCACGATCTTCGCGGATCATGTTCTGGAGGAAGGGGCGAGCCTAAGTTCCGCACAAAAGGTCAAGATTAAATGAACGCCGCGGCAGATGCCGACGCGTGTGGACCTCGGTAACAGTACGTAGGTCAAAGCGTTTTCGAGCGAAGCATGCCCTCGGACTTGATCCGAGGGTGGGGACCGGTTCGCGTGAAGAAAACGCGTCGAAAGCAAAAATGCTCTAGCCGCGCCTTTCCTCTGGCGCTTCCTCCGACACCAGAGCGGCCAAACGGCTTTCTTCCTCGGGGGTGAGACCGGCACCGGTGGAGGCTGCCGAAGCGGCCGGCCGGCGGCGGCCAAACCGCCAAAGCGCCACGCCGCCTCCGACCAGGACTAGCGGCGGGACCAGCCAGAGCAGCAGCGTATGCGGATTGAAGCGCGGCTTCAGCAGGACGAATTCGCCGTAGCGCGCCACCAGGAAATCGATCACCTGCCGATCGCTGTCGCCGGCCGCGATCCGCTCGCGGACCAGGATGCGCAGGTCGCGCGCCAGCGGCGCCTCGGAATCGTCGATCGACTGGTTCTGGCACACCATGCAGCGCAGTTCGCGCGACAGCTCCCGCGCCCGCGCTTCCTTGGCGGGATCGGCCATGATCTCGTCAGGCTGCACGGCGAACGCCGCCGGTGCGCCGAGCGACACGGCGAACGCCAGCACACAGGCTGCAAGCGCCCTCCGCATCACTCCGCCGCCTGCAATGCGCGCGTGGCCTTGGCCGGCTTGGGCGCACCGACGCGCAGGCGCCGGTCGGACAGCGACAAGAAGCCGCCAAAGGCCATCAGCACCGGGCCGAACCAGATCAAGAGCACCATGGGCTTGTGATAGATGCGCACCGCGATGCCGCCGTCGGCGGCGATATCGCCGAGCGAGATATAGAGCTGGCTCACCCCGCGCGTCAGCAATGCGGCCTCGGTGGTGGACGCACCGCGCGTGGTGAAATTGCGCTTCGACGGCGTCATGACGCTGAGCGTCTTGCCGTCGAGGCCGACCGTGAACCTCGCCACCATCTCGCGGAAATTCGGTCCCTGGCGCTGGCCGATATCGTCGAGCTTCAATTCGTAGCCGGCGACTTTCGCGGAGTCGCCCGGCTTCATGGTGCCGATATATTCGCTATTCCAGGTGGTCTCGCAGACGATCCCGATCAGGGCGATACCGACGCCGGCATGGGCGAACGCCGTGCCCCACGCCGCCCGCGGCAGGCCGCGCGCCCGCTGCACGGAGGTGCCGAACGGAACCCGGAACAGCCCGATACGCTCGGCGAGGTCGGTGAGCGCCCCAGCGACGACGAATACCGCAAGCCCGATCGCGAGCGGCGCGAAGCTGGCACCGCCGCGCGTCCAGGCCCACAGCACCGCGATCGCAATCAGCGCGACGATCCCGGCCGCGGTCAGGCGCTGAGCGGCGCCAAGCAGGTCGCCGCGCTTCCAGGCCAGCAAGGGGCCGAACGGCACGGCGATCATCAATGGCACGAACAGCGGCCCGAAGGTCAGGTTGAAGAACGGCGCGCCGACCGAGATCTTGTCGCCGGTCAGGACCTCGAGCGCCAGCGGATAGAGCGTGCCGATGAACACGGTCGCACAGGCCGTGGTCAGGAACAGGTTGTTGAGCACCAGCGCGCCCTCGCGCGAAATCGGCGCGAACAGGCCGCCCTGCTTCAACGATGCGGCCCGGACCGCATAGAGCGACAGGCTGCCGCCGATGAAGAGACAGAGGATCAAGAGGATGAACACGCCGCGCGCCGGATCGGTCGCAAAGGCGTGCACCGAAGTCAGGACGCCGGAGCGCACCAGGAAGGTACCGAGTAAGGACAGCGAGAAGGTCAGGATCGACAGCAGGATGGTCCAGACCTTCAGCGCGTTGCGCTTCTCCATCACGACCGCCGAATGCAACAGCGCCGTGCCGGCGAGCCAGGGCATCAGCGAGGCGTTCTCGACGGGATCCCAGAACCACCAGCCGCCCCA
Organism: Bradyrhizobium sp. LeoB3; assembly: GCF_055456055.1. Lineage (NCBI taxonomy): Bacteria > Pseudomonadati > Pseudomonadota > Alphaproteobacteria > Hyphomicrobiales > Nitrobacteraceae > Bradyrhizobium > Bradyrhizobium sp. LeoB3. The sequence goes on along the minus strand of NZ_JBVBEF010000055.1, from coordinate 29,098 downwards.
ACCGAGCTCGTAATAGGCCCAGTACGAGCCCATCGCGATGCCGAGCGTAAGGAAGATCCAGGCCAACAGCGTCCACGGCCGCACCCAGCGCGCCCAGGCGGCATCGATGCGGCCCTCGATCAGGGCGGCGACCGCGAAGGAGAACGAGATCGAGAAGCCGACATAGCCGAGATAGAGCATCGGGGGATGCACGGCGAGGCCGATATCCTGCAGCACCGGGTTCAGATCCCTGCCCTCGATCGGCGGATTGGCGATGCGCAGGAACGGATTCGAGGTGAGCAGGATGAAGAGATAGAAGGCGCTTGCGATCCAGGCCTGCACGGCGAGCACATGCGCGCGCAGGGTCAGCGGCAGGTTGTTGCCGAAGGCGGCGACGAGGCCACCGAACAGCGCCAGGATCGACACCCAGAGCAGCATCGATCCCTCGTGGTTACCCCAGACGCCGGTGATCTTGTAGATCAGCGGCTTCATCGAGTGCGAGTTCTCGAACACGTTGACGACGGAGAAATCCGAGGTCACGTGCAGCATCACCAGCGCGGTGAACGAGGCACCCACCAACAAGAGCTGGGCGAGCGCGGTGGAGCGCGCGACGTTCATCAGCGCCACATCGCCCCAGCGCGCGCCGAGCATCGGCACAATCGACTGGATCAGCGCCAGCCCAAGCGCCAGCACCAGCGCGTAATGTCCGGCTTCCGCGATCAACGCATCGCCCCCTGCACCGGCTGCGGCTCGGCCGAGGCGCTGGGCTTGCCGTAATCGTCCTTCCAGTGGCCCTGCTTCTTCAGGGCGTCGGCGACCTCCTTGGGCATGTAGGTCTCGTCATGCTTTGCGAGCACGGTGTCGGCGCGGAACACGCCGGATTGATCCAGCGCGCCCTCGGCGACCACGCCCTGCCCTTCGCGGAACAGGTCCGGCAAAATTCCCTTGTAGGCGACCGGCAGCGTGGCGCTGCCGTCGGCGACCTCAAACGTCACCGCGAGGTTGTCGCCGCGCTTGAGCGAGCCGGGCTGCACCAGGCCGCCGAGGCGGAACCGCTTCCCGGCGGAGATATGCTTTTCGGCAACCATCGAGGGCGTGGAGAAGAACACGATGGAATCGCGCAAGGCGCTGAGCACCAGCGCGGCCGCCACCGCGAGCACCGCGAGCGAGCCGCCGATCATCACCAAGCGCCGCTGCTTACGCGTCATGGTTCCCTATGGTCCTGTCTGTGCGCATGTCATCCATCCAGCCCGAGATTCTTCAGGCCTTCATTGAGCTGGCGCAAGCGTTCGGCGTCATTGGCAACCGCCTGGCGGGCATCGGTGAGCGCGGCAACCGCCTTGTCGCGCTCGCCCATCACTATATAGGCGCGCACCAGCCGCAGCCATCCCTCGACATCGTTGCCGTCCTGCTTCAGGCGCGTGGCGAGCCGGTCGACCATGCCGCGGATCATCGCGGAGCGGTCGTCCGCGCTCATGTCCTTGGCCGCGGCCATGGTCTCGTTTGACAGCGCGGGCGCGACGACACCGCCGCCGACCCGCGTCAGCGAGGCCTGCACCAGCGATCGCCACGGCGCATCCGCCGGCGCCTTGGCGAGCATCGCGCGCCAGATCGAGGCTGCGTCGTCCTTGCGGCCGTCCTGCTCGGCGGCGAGCCCGAGGAAGTAGTTCGCCTTGGGATCGTCGGCGTTTTGCGCCACGGCGCGCTCGAATTCGGCCTTGGCCTCCGCGGTGACGACGCCTCCGGCCACACCGGTCAGCGCCTCGCCAAGATCGGCGCGGCGCTCCGAACTGTCGCCGTTATAGGTGATCGAATTGCGATAGGCGCGCACCGCGTCGTCGTAACGGCCGAGCCTGGAGAGCACCGGCGCCAGCACGTTCCAGCCGCGGCCATCGGTCGGATTCTTCTCGAGATGCGCCTCCACCTGCGCCAGCAGATTGGCGAGCGGCTGATTGACGTCTGCCATGCGGCTGCGCGCGGCGAGCGGAAAATCGCCGAGCTGTGGCGAGCCCAGCGCAAGATAGAACGCCGCCGCCATCACCGGCAGTCCGACCAGCGCCGCCACGGCGGCCGACCGCCGCAGCGGCAGGTTGGCTTTTGGCGCCGCCGCAGCCTCGCCGTCCACGGCGGCAAGCAAGCGTCGGCCGATCTCGACCCGCGCCGCCTCGGCTTCCGACGCCCCGATCAAGCCCGAAGCAAGATCGCGCTCGATCTCGGCGAGTTGGTCCTTGTAGACATTGGCCTCGCTGCCGCCTGATGTCGCAGGCGTCGCGCGACCAAGCGGCCAAAGCACGGCGAAGATCGCCGCGACCGTCATCAGCGCGAACACAAACCACAGTGTCATCAACGAGTTCCCGGGCGAACGGCACCGAAAGCTGGTACCGATGTGCCGCTTTACACCACCGGCGGGAAGCGGAGCAATTGACAATTGCTGGATCGGAACCGCCCTCCGTAACCAACCGGAGGGAGAAATTGCGGGAGCAACCGAATTGCGCGACCCCGATATCGGATCGCAGAAGGAAAACCGTAAAAATGACGATCAGCCAGCGCGGGACGACTTGCGCTCGCCGGTCATCGCGTTCTCCGCGGCGCGGTTCATCAGCGAGGCGTAGTCATGGCCGAACAGGACCTCGCAGAACCGGATCGCTGCGCTGGCCTGCTGCTGCCGATAGCCGCGCACCCGGTGGTCACCAGCGCGCAAGGACTGCACCAGCGCTTCCGTCGACTTCTCGACATATTGCTGCAGGTCGGAATAGGTCCGCAGCGTCACCTCGTTGATCGCGAGCTCGCTCGCATAGGTGCGGCACACCGCGACGAAGTCGATGAGCGCGGCGACCTCCTCGACTTCGGTCGTGTCGATCATGGCGGCGGCGGAGATATCCTTGTCCGGGCGCTGGCGCAGGATGCGGCGGACCCGGCCGGGAACGCTGTCGATCTCCGATTGCATTGAATTGGAGATATCGGCCCGGATCGAGGCCAATTGCTTGCCCCAGGTGGATTCGTTGCGCAGGTCGAGCTCCGTGCGCAGGCCGCGCACACCGTCATGCAGCGTCTTCAATTGATCCCCGACATTGTCGAGATGACCGCGCCGGATATCGCTGCGCAGGCAGGCTGCGAGATAGGAGAGATCGTGCAAGGCGATCGTGACGGCAACACCATAGGGCGTGGCGGCGACGCGGATCTCGTCGTCGGAAGCCGCCATCTTGATCGCGAGGCGGATGATCTGCCAGGGCGCGACCAGGCGCTGCATCACCAGCGACAGCGCGAAGGGTAGCAATTGCGGCGTCTGCAGCGAGGGGACGTTGAGCGCGGCGGTGACAGAGGCGATCTGGGTGTCGCCGAACATCCGGAGTTGGCTCGGAAGCCGGCTGCCGAGCGTCTCCAGTGCCTCGCGCGCGCGCAGCACCAGCCCGATCGACACCAGGTCTTCGACCACATTGGGCGGGCCGACGCGCGACAGCGCCCGCTGTTTGTCATCACCGGGCACTGGCGTCGCGACCTTGACGATCGCCTCCGCTGCGGCGACCTGATATTTGCGGGCTGCGGCCTCGGCGGCCGAAGTTGCACCGCTGTCGTGCGCCTTCACAAGCGCGGTCTCGAATTCGCGGGTCGCATCAGGCGCGCCCTCGCGGCCGAGCCACTGCCATATCGGCAGCAGCGAGGTGCGGCGGACCTGTCCCGGCCGGATCGGGAAATTGCCTTCGGCGAGGAACGGCTCGAGCGGACGGAACAATAGGCGCGCCGGATCATCGCCCCGGGGGCGCGTCTCCTCCTCCTCGGCCCGGCGCACGATCTTGCGCAACTGCTCAAGCACCAGGGTGGCGACGCTGACGTCCTCGCCGCGCTCCACTGCGCGCTCGAACTCGCGCATCAGCAGCGCCTGCGATTGCGGCGGAAGCTGCGCGAGATAATCCCTCAGCCGCTCGGTTGGTGTCTGGCTCATGGGCCTGGGGTGATTGAATGCTCGTGATGGCGACGCAGGAAGGCATCGGCTCGGCATGATAGGAGGGCGCGCGTTAAGAAGGCGTTACCGTAAACTTAAGAAGAATCAAAGGCTTGTACTTCCTAACTGACACAGAGAGCCCAATTGAAATGATTGAGGAAAAAAGCCGAGTGACTAACGGCGGCATGAGCGAGAAGCCGCTTTTCATCCCGCTTAAAACCCAATGGTTTCGAGAGTTCGAAGCCGGGACCAAGGACACCGAATACCGGGCCTATGGGCCGCGGTGGAATGAGCGCACGTGTCGGGTTGGGCGTGAGGCGGTGATCTCGCACGGCTACAGCGGAGCGAGGATGCAACGGCGTGTGGCTGGCTTCACCAAGCTGCCGCGCGACCGGGCGCCGGAGGGATGAGCGACATTCCAGCTTGGGCCATTCGGCTCTACGGACTGATTTGCACCGTGATGGGTGGCCTCATTGGCTGGCTGCTTCACGCCACCCTGATCCCCTGACTTTCACCGCGCCAGATTGGAGATTGGAGAAGAGAAATGAGCGACAAGGAATTTTCGAAACAGGATCGAGCCGCGCTGCAGCCGTTCGCTGAGGAGTTCCACCGGATGGGCCAGATCGTGCGCGCCATGTCGGATGATGAACTGGCGAAGCTGCAAACCGCTGTGAACAATGCGGGCACTACGAATTGCTGGGCCAGCGCCTATCAGGCAGCGCAATTTCTCAGACGGGAGGTCGAGACGGAGATCTACCAGCGCAAGCTGGCTAGCGCCGCCCCGAGCAAATAGCAGGAGGAGATGGGGAGATGAGCGAACTCACCGAAATCGAGATCAACGTTCTCAAGCTAGTCAACAGCTATGGCGTCGATCTTGACTTGAGCGGGCCGCGGGTGAGCCGAACGGTTCAAGCCGCCGCTCGTGAATTGCTGCGCAAGGGGCACCTGACGGGACAGGTCAAGCACCTGACATTGACCGGCAAGGGCGAGATAGCCCTTCGAGATCAATAACGATGCCCCGCCTCACCCGCGTCGGCTCATGGACCTTGGAATCACCTCACCCGATACTGAGTAGCAGCACCGATCGGTCATCAGACAGAGGAGAATGACGCAATGGGATATCCTTGGGCCTGCTCTACGCTCTTGCGCCAGCGGCGGAGGTGGCTGAAGTCAGCCTTCAGCTCCTTGTAATCGTCCTCCTCAATGCCAAGGCGGGAGAGTGTTGCCGCAACGGTCTTGGAAACGATTTCTTCAACTTCTTCGTGCGTCATTCGCTGCAGCTCGCATTGAAAGGCCTTTCAGTGTGAGTCAGGCTCGTTGCGGGCGTTCCAGCGCCTGCGACGGGCCGTCCTTTAGTTCTTGCGGTTCACCCAAGCGGTAACCGCCGCGACGCCGCCAGTGGTGACGAAAATGCCTTTGATGATCGTGTCGCCCCACTGCACCAACAAATCGTATTTGATCATGGGCGTGGACCCAAGGCCGAGGCAGTAGTCGTAAACGATCACCTTGTTGATGTAGAAGATGAAGGGGAACGCGAACCCAACGACAACAAAGGAGAGCACGGGAGAGCCGGCGATAACCGCGAGCCAACCTACTTTGGTGGAGTTGGCTTGCTGCTCGGCGGCGAGCATCGCCTTTGCGGCCTCAACATCGCCACCGACGCGCGCGGCGTATATCTGCACCTTGGCGTCGTAGTATTTGTTGGTGAAGTTGGTGATCCCGCCCATGATTGACGGGATGGCCTGGAAGAATGCGAGGATGCCCGCCAGCATCAGGCCTTCGCCTTCCGCGCGTTGTAGGCCGCAACAATGCCCTTCGTGACCGCAACGCCGAAGGTGATCTGCATCGCACGCCGTTGCGTCATGACCTGTGTAAGGTCAATGCCTGCGATCTGGTCGAGGTAGTCAACCGCGATCGTCAGAAAGCCAAGGATCATTCCGACCAGAACGGTGATCCAGTTATAGATCCAGAGAGCGAAGGCTTTGAGCTTGTCAAGCATGATCATTTCCCTTTCTTCCAGATGAGGAATGCTGCAACCGCAGCAACTGCAACGGCAGCGACCACGGCGAGGATGATGTTGGGGTTCACGCCGGCCTGATGGGCGACGGTTGCGGCCGCGCCGCCGGCGATGACAACGGTGCCGCCGGTCTTGGCTGGGGTGGCTGGCTTGGCCGGTGCAGGCTTTGGCGCCTCAATCGTGGAAGAGGTCGGAACAGCCACATTTGCCGCCTTCCACTTGGCCAGCCACTCCTTGCGATCGGCGAGGCCGACCGTGCCGCCATTCAAACGCTTGGTGACATTGAGGATGTCGTCAGCCTTCGCGTAAGGCATGCACCCGCAGTTGATGAAGTCCGAGACGGCGCATTCCAGGAAGTATTTCGGATCGATCAGGATGTCGGGGTTATTGACGACATCGAGCCCGGTCTGCTTGGCGACGCGCTCATAACCTTCCCTGCCCGTCGTCTGGGAGCCGCCGCGGCCACGGAAATTCCAGCCATCGTCGGAGCCAACGCGGTTGCCCATGCGGCCGTTGTAGACTTTGTTGGCAAGAGCCTTCGGATTGTTGGCGTATGGCGCGGCGCTCGCGACGCTCGGGAAGCGCGAAGGCCAGACCTCGGTCATCCGCTGGGCCGAGTAATTCAGGTTCTCCACAACATCATGGCCCGCACCGCATTCATGGCTGATCTGCGCCATGACGTGAGCCAGAACGAGCGGAGAGGTGATGCCGTATTTGGCGAACACGGCCGGCGCTGTTGCGGCAATGCCGTCTCGCAGGCCCTTAACCTTCTGATCCCCGTTCGGCCACAGGTTATAGAGCGCGTTGATGAAGGCCATGGATTCTCCAAAGAAAAAGCCGCCCGGATGGCGGCTGGTTTCGGCTTGCACGGCGCGGTTGTGGCGGGTTAGTGTCCCACGCGCCGAAATTGGAATAGGAAGCTGGAATGCGCAGCCAATTAAAAGCCGCAGTTAAGCGGCTCGTCTCTCGTCTGTCCCCGCCCGCCAGCTATGAAAAGACACACCTGAACGATAATCAGGTGTTTCTCGGCTATCCTTTCGGCGATCTAGCCGCACTCACGAAATACATGGTGCCGGCCACGGGGGCTCACCCCGGCTTCCATGTCGATTGCTTTGGCATCAGGACGCGCTACTCGTACTTCCCGGGCGCCGACGATCGCCAGGCTGTCCAGCCCGGCCTGCCATTCCCCGACAATACCCTTTACGGTGAGGCGGTCGAATTTCTGTCCACCTGCCGCGCGGTAGACGCGGCGGTCGACGAAATGGTCGTATATGAGTTCGGTGCTGGCTTCGCGCCTTGGCTTGTCTGCACCGCCGCAATGGCGAGGCATCGATCCCTAAAGCTCAAGCTTGTTGCCGTGGAGGCTGATGCCGAACGGCTCCCGTTGATCGAGACGCATCTGTCCGACAACGGCATTCCACTTCCCGGCACACCTCACCCAACCATCTCGACCAAAATCATTCGAGGTGCGGTGTCGGACAAGCGAGAAACAATTAGCTTTTCCGCCCAAGGCATCAAGGATTGGGGCGGTGCCGCCTCAAAAGAAGACAGCGGGCCAGACTATCGCGGCGCGACCGGCAATCGCGTATCAGTACCCGCCTTTCCGGTCGCCGATTTGATCGAGGGCGAGCACGTCGTTGATCTCGTTCACATGGACATTCAAGGGGCTGAATACACGAGTATCGCAGCCTCGCTCGATGCCTTCTGCTCCAAGGTCAAGAGCGTGGTGATTGGAACGCACAGCCGCGTCATCGAAGGTCAGTTGATCAACCTTCTCCGTCGCAACGGCTGGATTCTGATCTATGAAAAGCCTTGCAGATTCCATGCTTCCAGTCAGTTGCCGGACGTCACCGGCGCGACCTACTTCGATGGCACGCAGTTCTGGATCAACACGCGCCTATGGCCTGCGAATTTCAAGTGGCGGCCAGAGCTTACGCCGCAAGCAGAGGAGGCTCTCGCGGCCATTAGTTAGAGGTATGGCGCGATACCAGTGATATTGGTGCCGGATATGACGCTGGCCGTGACGGCACCCGTAGACTGAAGCGGGCCTACAGTGCCATTGCTGGCCGCAGAACCGACAATAACCCTCTGAGTCGTGCCGCCAGCGCCGTTGGTAATGGTGACGGCGCTGACCGTGAACCCGATGACGCTATCGATCTGGGCACAAACATTCGCGCCGCCCGGTAGCCCTTGGTAGCTGCCGCCGGTCATCGACACATTGATCAGCCATGGTCCGTTGGCGTCATGCGGGATAAACAGTCCCTGCTGCCCAATGAGCTCGTTGCCGCTGAGGACAACCGCCTGCAGTTGCCCTGATGCGGTTTGCCTCGCGATTCTGACACACGCCCCCTGGATGCCCTCGATGCTGTTGCCGATCATATAGAAGCCGGTTGTGTTGACGCCGTTTTCGATCGAGACCTCTACCGCAGTTGGCGCTACATTGATCTTGTTGCCAATCATGCGGAGACCGCCAGAAGAAAGGAACCTAACGCCGGAGATGCCAGAGCCACCGATCTCGTTGTTCAGCATTCGGCTGTCGCCGCTGTCGCCGTTGTTCGCGTTCCTGATTTGGACGCCGACATTGCAGGCGTTAATCTCTGAGTTCTGCAGAACCCATTTCGAAGCTCGATCAAAGGATATGCCAGTGCTGCAGCCCACAATGAATAGGCAGTCGAAGACGCTGCCAGTATTTTCGGTGCCCGCCACCGAGGAAGTGACGAAGACGGCGGCAAATGTATTCGCGGTAATTGCCGTCGAGTAGATGCTGAAGTTTCTGAGGTAGACCGGAACGCTGGTATCGATGTTGATGGCGGTCGAAGGAGATGTCGGCTGGAATAGGATGCCGGTGCCTCGCCCTGCGCCTTCGATCGCAAAACTGGCGCCCGGGCTAATGTTTATCTGTCCGGTGGTCCTGCAAGAGCCTGGGAAATAAGCTACTCCGCCTATTGATGCGGCGGCATTGAAGCACGCCTGAATGGCCGCAGTGTCGTCTGTGGTGCTGTCGCACTTGGCCCCAAAGAACCCGACACTCAGCCTCTGGTTCTTTGACAGATTCCAGAAGGCGCCATCTGCGGATTGCCTAGCACCAAGCCCGCCCGCCACTCCACGCACGTAGATCGCGCCTGCGCCGGCATCGCCATCGGCGGCATAGCCGGATGTGACAAAAGATTTGACGGCTGAGGGGAAGGTTGTGCTCGCAATGGCTGTGGCAACTGCGCCTTGCGGTTCGTGTGGCAAAATCGATGGGTCGACCCACGCTGGGTCTCCCGACCCGTTCATTTGCAGCACATAACCCGCCGCTCCGGCCGGCAATCTTGTATTCGTCGTGGCGTTACGTACAATCAGATCGCCGCGCGTCGTGGTTGGGGCAAGCGCATTAAATGCGGCTGCCGTCGTGCCTTGGCCCGTGCCCCCGCGCGCCACGGCAAGGGTGCCCTTGTCAATATTGTCCGCATCGGTCGTATCGACGTTCTGGACGTTCTCGAGGCCCGTAACAACGTGGGACTCGTCCCATGCCGGGCCGTCAACCAACACTAACGCGTTAGCAGGCGCACCAGTAACCTTGTTGTGCCTGATTAATACGTCTGCCATTTACAAACCTTCATAAAGAAAAACCGCCCAGAGGGCGGCGGGGCGGGATTGGTGTTGACGCGGGGGTAGATCAGTCGAACGCGGCGTCGACCTGGATCTTGGTGGTGATTGTCCCCGCGGCGATGTCTGCTGCCACTTGCGCCTCGATCGCAAAGCAGGACTGAACATGCTCGCCGACCTGAGACGCCGCCGCCGTGATGCCGGCCGCATCGAGCTCGACGAATGAGCCATCGGCCACTTTCCACTGGAATGTGACGGACGGGTTGATCTGCCCAAGCATAACCGCAGCGGTCATCTTGGACTGCGTATCGCGATCCGACGGATAGACGACACCATTGACCTCAACGCCGCCGGTTTCCTTTCGGAAGCGGACGTCAGCCGCATAGGACGTCAGGTCGGCGAACAGGCCGTAACGCGTCAGGACATCTTGCAGCGCCGCGGCAGTTTGCTGTCCGGCTGCATCCCTCGGCCAAGCGGTTGCCGAGTTTCCGGCAGCAAGCCATGAGACAAAGACCGGATCGTTAGCAGAGACGATTGACGCTGACGCGCTGGCAAACACACGACCATCGTCAGCCAGCCAATACCAGTTGCGTGGATTATAGTTAGACATTAAGACACCCACTTCTTGTGATTTAGATGTATTGGCCACCACTGCTACTGTCCTCCACCCCGGCCACGGTGCCGGGGTAGAAGTTGACCCCGCTGCCGTCGGTAAGAATGACGCCGTTTGCTGTTGCGGAGAACTTCGGGCCGGATACGTTGGCCGCGCCCGTGATTGGCGTGTACTTCACATAAGAGATGCCGCACCCGGTCGCGAATACAAAGCCAGTGCTGAAGTTAACCGCCGCGGTGACGGCGCACGAGACCGGCGTTCCACCCTGCCTGATGTATGACCCATTGCCCGCGGCAATGTGGTCAGCGCCGCCGCCTGATATTGTGATCGGGCCCAAATAAGTGATGTTCGAGGCGCCGTCGGCCGTGCATTGATGATCAAGGACGCTGCCAAAGTCCACGTTGAAGACGGTAATAGACCCGCCCCTCACGGCCCAGACGCCATTGCTTGTTGCGCCGGGAGTGGCGCCGCGACTGGACGATGTGACCTTAAAGCCGGTGATAGTATAGCCCCGCCCTTCGGCCCCAAAGGCTGATCCGTCAGCCGTTGAGATCAGACACGAAGCGGGGGTCGTGGTGTTGCCAATGTAGTTGATGGTTCCAGCGCCGTTGATCGCCCCGCAAAAAACCTTCGCATAGGTGCCGTTGGCAACATGAATGTTGATGGCGAAGCCGTTGAGATTGAAGAGTGCGGTAGTGTCCTGCGCCTTCTGCAAGCTCGCGAACGCTGTGCTTGGAGACAGGCCGTTATTCGAATCCGACCCGGTGGCGCTGTTGACGTAGTAATCCCGCGGCGCCGTCAGAAAGACCGGACCACGCACGTTATTGATCTGGAAGTTGGTGCCGTCATAGACCAGCTCAACCACGTCAGCGGCCGCCCACTCGAGGCCGACGAGCGCCACGCCGCCGCCTTTGACGATCGCCTTATTGCCCAGTCCGTTCACATTGATGACGCTCGGGCCGGTTGGTGCGTTCGCCATTCTGATGCGAAGCGACATGCCGGCCTTGTATTCGGCGGCCGGCGGCGACAGCGCCACGGTCACCGTGTTTGCTGTGCCGCTGCTATCGAGGGCAAACTGGGGCTGGCCGCGCTGGATCATGTGCTGCATGGATTTCAGCAGCATGCTGTCGTCTGAGTTATCCTGAGTGACGATATCCGTGGATAGTGCCGTCAGCCCGTTGCCGCGTATGGCGTTGCGGAACTGCGCAATGAGTCCATTCAGGAAGCCGGCCTGAATCTTCGTGCCGTCATTGGCCGATGGCGAGGAGCAGTCCTTGGTCCACGTGTCACTCGCCCCAAAGGTTCGCGTATCCAGCGGGCGGAGCGTGGTGGAATTCGGCGCGTTTGCCGGGCCGACGATGTCGAGAGCCATTTTGTCCTTACCTGTTTATAGTTCAGGGCCCGTGTCAAAGACGGCGCTGTCAAACAAAGCGACGTCAAACACAGGCAGTTCAAAGGTGACGAACACTATCTTGACGTGCGCGTGCACAACGCGGCTAAGAACGCATTCCAAGGCGGAGATATCGGGATCGCAGTTGAGGCCCTGCCCGGTCTCGAAGTTGCCAACAAAGGGCCGGATGCCTTGCGGAGCGACGAAGGCGGGGCTTGCATTCAAATAGACGTTGATCTGCAGTATCAGGCCATCGGTTGGCAGCGGGCCAACCTGGTCACACCCAACTTGACTGCAGCCTGCCTGTGCCCCGCAGTTGTTGAGTGCGGCAACGCATTCGATCTTCCAGCCTGCCCGAGCAGCAATCTCCGCGTAGTATTCGCAGCGCGTGCCGCCGATCGCAGCTACCTTCGTGCATAGATCCGGAAACGGGTCGCAGTCGTCAGGAAGACCATACTCGATCATCCACTGATCGTGCGTTTCCGAGTGCGTCTGGCACCAGAACTCAAGCCGCAGCGCACAGAGCCGGGTCTCGATGTAGTTGCGCACCGCCGCGATGGCCGCGGTATAGCCCGCCTGCACAAAGCCGGTTGGCCACGACAGCGGCAATCCGACGAGAGAGCCAAGCCAAGCCAGATAGTTGCTGACGGTGGTGCCGCCATCGTTAACCGGCCATGCGCGCCCGCGCGGCCATAGCGCTGCGGTGGCGAGGAAACTCTCGATAAATGTCGGGCAGTGGAATGGCTTCGGCTCCTTCGCCATCACCGCCTCCTTAGTTGAAACTGACGGTGCCGATTACGGCCGTCTCCCCGACTTGCAGAACGGTGTCGGTTGTCGGCGCTACCAGGTCAAAACTTTGGACGCCGGAGGCGTTGGCAATCGCCTGATAGATCCATGACAGCGAGAACTCCGCCGGCGTCGCCAGATACGGCATCCCGCCATGCGGCGTGTCCTGACCGGCCACGCGGCCGAGGCGCAGGAATGCGGCGCGAAGCTCGGTCATCACGGCTTCGCGTGCCGCGGTGGTGTCAGGTACGAGATTGTCGATCGTGATGTCGATCGCATGCGGGACAGGCGCGGCCACGGTGACGACCGCGCTCGCGGGCTGAACGCTGGAAATATAGTCGCGCACCGCATCAACGGCGGTTTCGTCTGGGATGCCGTTCGAGAAGGTGCCGTCCATGAACACGAACACGCGAACCGTGCCGGGTCCGGCATACAGCCGCTCAACGAACACCCGCGTCACGCCCAGCGCCTGCCGCCCCCAGATCACGTAATCGGACGGTGCCCCGCCGTGCGGCGGGTTGCCTGACGAGACCAGCAGTGAACACCATCTCGTCTACGATTGCGGTGTAATGGCCTTGCGCGCTGCCTGAAAAAAACCGAAGACAGCTTCCTTCAGTTGGAGTGCATCTGCCAGCGAGACCTGCTCGAGCAGCGCACGGTCCTGCGGGCTGACGAGCAGCCGCTCGATATAGGCTTGGACAACGTCGTCCTTCTCGGCTTGGTAGATCATGCCGCCTTCGCTGCGGGCGAACGCAGCCGGCTCGCCCAGCAGCATGATGTCCCGGTACTTCGGCTCCCGAAGAACGATCTCGCGGATCTGCGTGATCCGGTTCTCGCCCGTGGTCGGGTCCGTCAGCGGGCCCTCGATCGGGTTCTTCAGAACGATCGTCGCGTTTGCCATGTTCCCCTCCTACTGGTCTTAGCTGGCGATGTTCTTGTAGGCGTCGCCGGCGATCGACAGGCCGGAGATCTCGCCGGTGGACGTATCCATCTGCGGATCGCCAACGAAGAAGGCGCCCGAGATCAGGTGCGTCCGCCCGGTGTCCTGCTCGATGAAGGTGCAGCCGAAGTTGGTCGAGGCGAGCACGCGCTCGTCCCAGATCAGCAGTTCACCGTTGACATCCACGAAGCGGTCGAAGGTCAGTTCAGCCGTGCGCGCTTTCGCCGCCACGGTGCGGTAGAGCGAGCCGTCCTGGTTGACGCCCTGCGCCACCGTCATGTTCGCCGGCGCGAGCGTGATCGTGCCGCGTGCGGAATAGTTGTTGCCGTTGATCGTGACCGATACACGGCCGCCGGAGGTATGCATGGGGAAACCCTCTTACTCTGGTGATTAGGCCGGGAACTGCAGGAAGGTGGTCGCGTTGGCGGCGAACACGCGGAACTGGTTGACCACGTCGACCGGCAGATAGGCGTTGACGCGGTTCGGATCGCTCGACCGCTCGACCACGAGCGACTTGGCGAACAGGTCCGGGTTCTCAACGAGGCCGCCCTGCGTGAGCTCCTCATAGACGTGGATGCACTCGGCCTTGAGGATCTTCGCCGTGACGATCGCCGGCTGGCCGGACGGATTGTCGTCGGCGAGCGCACAGCGGCCATACTTCTGCGTGATGCGCTGGCGCATGTAGCGGACGAAGTAAACCATCTGCAGCCGGGTCTCGATATCCAACCAAGTGATGTCCGGCTGGCCGTAGCTGTTGGTCAGGTACGAGGTGACGACCCGGTCCATCATGACCGTGCCGTCCGCCTGGACCTTGAAGCCGGAGATGCCGTCCTGATAGAGCGTGTTGCGCTGGGTGATCGAGAACCAGTTGACGCGCGACTGCGGCGGGCGGATGCCGACGAGGTCGAGCGTCTGCACCGGGACGCTGATGCGATAGGCCTGATCGACCTCACCGCCCAGGTTCTTGTCGAAGGCGATGCGCGCGCCGTAGGCGGCGGCCCAGCGCCACGGCGGCGAGGGGCTGTCGACCACGCCCATGATCGAGCAGTTCGGATCGTTGCGGCCCATGCCGAACGAGGCAAGGTTCGCGAACGAGTCGAACATCACGGTCAGGTGGTGACCGTAGAGCTGCTGGATCGGGGACCAGCGGCCGGAGGTCATGCCAAGGAAGTCCTTGATCACGTCCAGCGACGTCGTGTCGCTGTACGGAGAGCAGATGTAGTCGAACTCCATGTCGCCGAGCGCGGCCAGGCCGGCGCCGAGCGTCGGAACGCCCGTTCCCGCGGTGCCTGCGGCAATGGTCAGATGCGTCTGCAGCGGGCCCTCGTCGCCGACCAGATCCTTCAGCACCGAGAACTTGGCCGCGAGCGCGCCAGCGTTGCGGTGGGTCAGCGTGACGACGTTGGTGCTCGCCGCCGCGATGACGGGGAACGCCAAGGAGCGGCCGAACTTGAAGTAGCCCTGATTGATCGCGGCGGCGAGGTTGGTCGCCACCGTGGCATTGGTGTCGGTCGGGGCTACACCGGTGCTCACCTTCTCGCCGCCGATATAGACCGACACGGTGCCGCCGTTGCCGAGGATGGCGCTGGCGATCGTGATGGTCCAGGTCTGGGTGGTGCCGGCTGGATCGGCCAGCGGGAGCATCCAGATTTCACCGAACGGGTTGTTCTGCCGCGCCCAGATCGCCATTTCGGCCAGCATCGAGCCGGTACCGACCAGGGGCTGCGGATCGCCGCTCAGAATGATCGGAACGTTCGCCGACGCCGTGGCGCCGGAGGTAGTCTTCTGACCGACCAGCAGCGTGCGCGAGGGCCCCTGAAACGGGCTCTGCCCCGCGTTGACTTCCGCATAGAACAGCGGAACGCGGAGGTTCGAGGGAATGTTCTGGAACGCAACGGCCATTGCTTAATGCTCCTTGGAAGGCCGCGACGGCTTGGCCGGTGCGGGTTTCGGTTCGGTGATGTCTGGAATGCTTGCGGCGCTCGAGGGCGGGTCGCAGAGGACCAGATCGCCGGAGATCAGCATGCGGTTGTAGTAGTCGATGAGCGGGACGCTCTCGCCTTCGGCGCGGATCGGCCGGAAGCCGTTCTCTTGCTCAGCACGGCGCACGCGTCCGCCTTCGCGAGGCTTCGCGAATACGTATTCAGGCATTTACGGAGATCCTCAGATCAGGAGAGCGGCCGGCTCTCTGCGGTTGGCAATGACGTGCACCGCGCTCGCGCTCACGGTGAGCGGAGCCAGCGTTGCTGCGACCGTGGCCTTGTCGACCACGACGATGTTGGCGCTTGCGAGCAGCGCGCCGAGCGTTGGGCTTGCCGCAGCCCTTACGGGCACGGTCGCCGTAGCTGCCGCGGTCAGGGCAGCGAGCGCCGGCGCCGTGGTGGCCCGCACCGTCGCAGTGGCTTGCGCCGATGCAGTCAGGTTCGCGAGCGTCTGATTGACGGCCGCGTTTGTCCCGGACCCGATGGTCGCGGTGACGGTGAGGCTTCCCAGCGTCTGGTTGGCGCTCGCCGAGACGCGGACGGCGGCGGCGGCCGTGCCTGTCAGCGTACCCAGTGTCTTGTTGACCGTTGCGGCGACCGGATCGCTTGTCACCGCCACGGCCGTGACTGGCGCGAAGGTTGCCGATGCGCTCCCCGAGACCGTGACGGCGGCCTGTGCCGTCGCCGTCATCGCGCCCAGCGTCTGGTTTACGGACGCATTGACGTTCGCGGCGCCGGTGGAAACCGTCGCGGAAACCGTGAGGCTCCCGAGCGTTGCCCCGACACTTGCGGCAACCTGGTTGGTTGCTGCAGCGGTGGACGTCAGAGCCGCCAGGGTTGGCGCTCCCGATGCCGCTACACGCACCGTTGCGGCCGCTGAGGCGGTCGCTGGTGCGAGTGTTGGCGCGGCGCTCGCCGAAACCCTTACCGTTGCTGTGGCCGCTCCAGCGAGCGCTGCAAGCGTCTGAGCGGCCTGCGCCTGAACCCTCACCGCAGCCGCCGCGCTGGATGTCAGCGCGCCGAGCGTCTTGGCCGACGTCGCCGCGACAGGGTTGGACGCCGCAGCCGATGCGGTGAGCGTGCCGAGCGTCTGGCTTAATGTCGCCGAAACTGACGATCCTGACGCCGCCTTGAAGGAGATAATCAGCCCGGATCTGGACTGTAGATTTGGGAATGTAGAAGTCGCGCCGCTTGAATAAGCCGTGGTTCCGTCGCCCGTGACCAGACGATAAGCCAAACCGGCGATATCGTTAGTGCCGCCACCTCCCGTGCCGGCCGAATCGATCCCGGTGAAGCTGTTTAGCCAGCTGCCCCAAGTTTCTCCCGCCAGTGCGTTCGCCGCCGAGCCCCCCATCATCGCGCAAAGAAGGCGAGCCCCGACGCCTGGGATGATGCTGGGTGTCGTATAACTGCCGGTTGTCGACTGCACGAACTGGCCGGCTGAAATATCATAGGTCGACGACGTATCGATGCCGGAGAATTCGGCAATAACCCATGCACTGTTGGTCGCGGACCCGATCGTGTACTGGAAGCTTGTCTCTCCGGTCGAGATTCTCCACCAGAGATATCCACCATGGAACGTCTGCTGTTCCATGCCGGTGGACTGGGTCCAGCCCGCGCCAGGCGTTCCGTTATAATCGTCTGCCGCAAACCCGAGAACGATCAGGTTGCCCGCGGTCGTCGCGCTCGGGAACGCCGCCGTCACCGTTGCGGCGGCCGACGTCCCCTTATTGGATTGGGCGAGCGCGACGGCCACGGCTTCTCACTCTTAGCTTATCCCAACCCCAGGATTGGGAATGAGCGCACCGGGCACCAGAACGCCGTTCTCGATGGTTGCGTAACGGCAATTGTTCCAGCTCTTAATGGTCAACAATGCATTGGCGCCAACCTGCTGGAACAGAACTGCATCATACCCGAACGGCGCAACGAAGAACACATTGTCGCAATAGACGTCGATGTGCGCCGGAGTATCAGCCACGATCCGCAGGCCAAACGGCCCGCCATTGAAGATCACATTGTTAAGGATGACGGTGCCGCCCCAATTGTCAGAGCACCAAAATCCAGCCGTCGCGGCTTGTGTATATGCCTTGAAGTGCGTGTTAGTGATGGTGATGGTGCCGCGGTCGCCTGGAGAGTAAACTTGTATCACGTCGGCATGATCGTCGCCGATGCCCTTAGCCTCCAAGTAGCAGCTATCAATGGTGGCGCTCGTGGTAATGCGAACGCACTCGCGTGAATTCACGCGGCAGAAGCTTAGGTTGTGATCGCTGTCGCCCAGCAACACGATCGACGCAATAGCGTCGGTCTGCTCCTGAATGCTTGTGCGCGTCAAGTTCTGATTGCTGTTCAGAGTGAGCGGGCTGGTTCGCTCCGTCATGCCCGTGAACATCGGGTCATTAAAAGAAAGCGGGATGGTCGACCGCTGCGCCTGGGTTGAAGCCACCACCGTGGCTGATCCGT
Source organism: Bradyrhizobium sp. LeoB3 (assembly GCF_055456055.1). Taxonomy (NCBI): domain Bacteria; kingdom Pseudomonadati; phylum Pseudomonadota; class Alphaproteobacteria; order Hyphomicrobiales; family Nitrobacteraceae; genus Bradyrhizobium; species Bradyrhizobium sp. LeoB3. Next base: position 11,397 of record NZ_JBVBEF010000055.1, on the reverse strand, counting down.
TGCCGCCGCCAACAGCATTGGTCGCCCTACATGTCAGCGAGTAGCTGCCAGCTGTAAGCCCCGAGGCACCAGCAGCCGTCACCGTGACCTTGCCGGTGTTGTCGATCGCGAAGTAACCGGAAGTGTTACCCGCGGTGATCGCCCATGAGGTTGGCGACCCGGATGCGGTCATCGTGCCGACGGTCTGGCCGCTGGTCGCGGGCACCGTCATGTTGAAGCTGCCGTTGGTGACGACCGGTGCAGACGGTGTCGGAGGCGGTGCAGACGCCGCCTTGAATGCAGTCAGGAGCGCGGTCCATGCCCCGGCCGGGTTTTGCGTGAAGTTGATCGCCTGCGCGCCATGGGCCGGCTGGATCATGTAACCGGCCGCATTGCCGTTCTGGGTCGCGTCGATTAGATGCCACGGGCTGTTGGCGCTCGATACGCTCTGAATCGCCGCGATCACACCGACGAGAAGGTCTCCATCATTAACCGTCGTCAACGACGGGTCATTGAGCGCTGTGGCGGAGGTTGTTGCCGTATGGCTGGCTTCCGCCTCGATCACGGCAGAGCTGGCCGCACCGGAAAACTCGGCGATCCAGATGCTCATATTGGAGGATGCGCTCGCAGTGACCGTGAAATTCTTCGACGTGCCGGCGGGCACGTTTGGCAGGTAGAAGATCGCGGCAGCCTGTCCGTTCGCGGAGACCGGCGAGGCTGGCGACTTGGTGTAGGCATGTCCGGCCCCATCACTGAAGGCCGAGAATGTGACATTAGCCACCGTCGCCACGACGCAGGCAACGACGAGGTTGCCTGGTGTCGGGTTGTTCGGCAGGCTCACGGTGCCGGTGGTGGCAGCCGTGCGGAGGACGCTGGCTACCTGCCCCGTGACGGGCGCGATCGGGGCGGCTGCAGGTGCATTCACAACTGGATTTGCAAGCACGATCTGACTGGTGGAACCATCGTCAGACATTACCGTAAGCGTGACGGACATTGTGGAAGCCTATCGTTGGCTGGTTTATTCCCTATTCCTGCCTGGGACCTGTAGGGGAGACCGCGCTGTTACGCGGTCGCCGTCGCACTCTTGCCGTCAGCGGCGATGCTCCAGGTGCGGCCCGAGCTGTCCGCGATGGACGTGACGCGCACGTTCTGGTGCGCGGTGGTCGTGACGTTCACGGTCTCGGCCGGCATCGCGATGCTGGAGGTCGTGCCGTCGGTCGACTGCAGATTGAGGGTCAGCGCGCCCAATTGCTGCTGCGAGGAGGTGGTCACGGTGTAGTCACCACTGATGGTGACGGTCATGACGTCACCCTGGTTGTAGCTGGCCTTGTCGTAGGACGCGGAAACATTCCAAGCCATTTCGGTTCTCCTGGTGTGTGGATTACGGGTTGCCGTCGGTCAGCGTGAACGATGTCACGTTGACGATCTGGCCGGATGAGATCGAAAGATTGTCGAGGGTCATGTCGCCGCCGCCGCCGGTCGCGGTGCAGGTGCCCTGCATGTGGCAGGTGGTGCCGGTGCTATCGACGAGGCGGAAATAACCAGCATTCGTGCCGGTGGATGCCCCGGGAAGGCCGGTGCCGGCGATCGGCGTGTTGTTGAACGACTTCGAGCCAGATGCCGCGTTCGCCGCCCAGTCGGAAGCCAGCGTGTCCTCGAGCAGCTTAGTTCCGGTCGATGCCGCCGCGCAGTTCGCCGGCATCGAGCCTGACCAGATCTGAAGCTTGGCCGCAGTGCCGACGGTTGTTTCGATCGCGTCGAGGCGCGCGTTGCGCGCGGCAACGGACAGTTGAATCGCCATTGAATAGTCCTTTGGGGTTAGCGGTAGTCTTGACCGACGACGTTGCCGAAGATCTCAGCGCCGTTCGTGCCGGTGGTGAGCACAACGATGTCTTTCGCGCCGGCGCCCTGCGTGACCGTAGGCTCGGTGCCGCCTGCCCAGTCGGTGTTCTGCCAACCGGTGATGGAGAAGGAGCCGGTGTTGGTGATCTGGATGATCAGGCGGCCCGTCCGGCCTGTGGCGGGCCAGTTCGTGACGTTGATCGACGTGACGTTCGCCGACAGAATGAGTTGCTGGAACGTGCCCTTGGCATAATCCATGGTCACGCTCGCACCGGCGGCAACCACCTGCGGCACATCGAGCGCACTGCGGATTTCCACCGAAACGTCGAACATATCGAACGGGTCCTGACCGGCGGTGTTGGCGACCGTGGTGTCCATACCTCGAAGCTCTGGCGCCTGCAGCGGCGACAGCGAGGTGGCAAGCGCATTGCAAATGTCACGCGCGCGACCAGGCGGCAGCGACTTGGCAACCGTCTTGAGTGGGTCGGGCAATATGTCGAGGCCGGTCGGTATGTCGTCGACGCCATTGCCGATGAACACGCGGACCTGGTCGTCTGAAACTTCTGTCTCCATCGTCAGGACGCGCGCGGCGATCTTGACGCCGGTCTCGTCGAGCACCTGCCGGTGACAGTCGTATTTCCATGAGCGGCTGATCGAGCGAAACAGCGCGCAACTTGAATCCGGGTCGTAAGCGAGGCGCTGTAGGATCTGGTACTCGAGCAGGTCGAGCGAAGCCTCGTGCTCGCCGTCGGTGGCCGGATAACCCGGGACGAACTCGCTCCCGCCGTCCTCAGTCGGGAGGTCGAAGCACTGTACCATGGCGAATTCGAACACGATGTTGACGCGCCGGCGGTACGGTGGGCCGCCGTTCTGCGTCGACAGCGCGTCGCCGCCGTCCTCGTCCGTCAGAACGATGATGGTTGGCTTTGCGTCGTCTTTGTATGACTCCGGCGAGAAGTCGCTAATCCGGCTGTCGTAGACGCGATTGGCCGCGATCGTCGGGCCGCTGTTGCCGTCGGCACCTTTCAAGGCATTGAGCGCCGCCAGTCGCAGAGCGGTTCTGGCAAGGCTCATGGACGCGGCGCCTTATTGGACAACTGAATGATCGTTCTGCCCTGCCCATCCGGGAACGGAGCAATGATCTGAAACGTCGTGTTGTCGAGCTTGCGGACCAGCTTGTCGCCGGCTCTCGGCATCCAAGCCAAATCCACCTCATAGAGAGTCGCGGACGGAAACGACGCCGCCCAGTTGTGGGCGTTGTCGTCCTGAAGGGCTCCGCGGGCCACCGGCGGCTTGCTGTCCGCCGGCCCATCCCATGTACCCTTGATGCCGAGGATCGCTGTACGTGTGCCATCAGCCCTTTTACGGGCATCCACGTCGGCCTGCGCCGCCATGGGGATGATGTCGAATAGCTCGCCGAAGGCCTTCTTGACCGACGCCGCCAGCCTTGCGGTGCGCGCGGGGTTTGGGTCGGCCATCGGCGAGACTCAATCGGGAGATCAGTTCGAGGTGGTGCCGCGGAGAAGGGTCTTCGGGCGGGTGCAGAGGGAGATCGCGTTGGTCTGGATCTCGATCTGGCGGCCCTTGCCGTTGTCCATCTGGTACTGGCGCATGTAGCGCGGCAGGCCGACGGTGTTGACAGTCTCCTCGTAATCGGCCGGGCCGAACCAAGTCTGGAACAGGTCCGGCACGCCGACCGGGACGAACTGAACGTCAGAATCCGCGATGAACGGGGCGGCACCGGCGTTGGCAGCCGTCGCCTGCGCACCGGTGCGGTAGCGCTTCCAGGTGATGCCGCCGAACTCGAAGGTGTCCATCGGAACGCCGCGGAGCTCAGCCGCCGCCGTCCAGTTGATGTACAGTTCCTTGACCGACGGATGGTCGATCAGCTCGCGCCAGAAGGTCTTGCCGCACCAGCCGACTATGCCCTGATAGGGTACGCCGTCCAGCGCGTTCTCAATGACCGTCTGCACGTCGAGGCAGAGGGGCCGGAGCTTGGTGGTGGAGGTGCCGAGCACGAAGTCGATCGGCGTCGGCAGCGTCACGCCAAACTCGGTGGCAAGGTTGTAGATGGTGTTGCCGTTCTTGTCGGTGATCAGGCCCTTGATGGCACCAACGCGCTGATGCTCGAGGGTTGGAGCGCGCGCAACGCTCGCCGCGTCGCGGGCGCTGAATTCTGACGGGTCGTGCCCTGTACCGACCGCGACTATAGCGGCGACGCAAACGGCTTGCGACGAAAGGGAAAGCGCTGGCGATATACAGACCGGCGATGCCACGGCGCGTAGGATGTCCGATAACAACGGCTCTTTGGCGCTCGGGCATACCTCACAATGCGAGGATGGCGCCTCGCCCGGCCCGTCAGACAGCACTTCCACAACTGGAGGCGAGCATGGCTGACGACAAGCAAATGCCGTGCGGCTACTGTGACGCAGGGGTGTACGCCTGGGGGGCCATAGAAGGCGGTTACAAGCTATTCGGCGAATGCACCACAAGACTTGAGGCGTTGAGAGCCGCGCCGCGCTGTAAGTGCAGGCCGACGCAAATCTGCATGGGGTCGCGTGACTTCATTGCCGCGTCTCAGTTCCCGCTTCCGCCAATCTCGACACATAAAGAGGGTTGATCATGGCTGATATAGTTCAGCGGCTGCGCAAACACGTGAACGACCGCGGTGGCCCGTCGATCGATAACGGCGCTTGGCAGATGATGCTGGATGCAGCGGACGAGATTGAGCGGTTGCGAGCCGACACGGCCGCGTTGCGGGAGGCGTATCGCTACGCGAAGGATCTTCTCGTTAGTTTCGTCGAGGAGCATTGCGACCCGGCGCCGGGCTGGAAGCCGAACGACGACCTGATGGGCGTCCTCTTGCAGCTCGACAATGCCATGACTGTGGTGCGCTCTATCAAGGCCGGATGCGATCCCCGCGCCTCTCACGCTCTGCCCCACCAGGAGGAGGGAGAGAAGGTGGGGATCGACTCCAAGGTTCTGCTTTTGCTCAAGATGATGGAGAAGGCAGACGGACAGATCGACGCCTCTGACATCCGCCATGACCTGTTGAACTATTTCTGCGATGACCGCGGGCGACAGGTTGACACATTCAACCTAGCGGTAAACGCCGGTTACATCCGCACCACGTTTGACTCGATGACGGAAGGATCAGCCGCGTTCTTGACCGACAAAGGCCGCGCCCTCGTCTCTTCGACGGAGGCAGAGCATGGCTGACATTGTGGAGCGACTTCAGAAATATGAAGAACTAGGCCCTCTGAGTTGCTCGGCAATCCATCCGGAGACTCCTGGCTACACTACCGGGGGGCTCTTAGCCGACGCCAGAGAAGCGCGCGAAACCATTAAGAGGCTGCGCGCCGAACTCGCCACCATGAACGACAACCACCGCGCCATGGCCAAGCTGCTGGGTGATACGGGACGGGAGCGGGATGCGTTGCGCAAGGCCCTCACCTGCATCTGCTCAAATGCCATCCGCCACACTGCAGGGTCGGCCTTGGCAACAATGCCGCTAATTTTCGATGTAGCCACCAGGGCCATCCGCTCACTCTCCCCGGCAAGCGCGGGAGGTGAGAAGTGAGCAAAGTTCTGTGGCGGATCAAGGATCGCTGGGAAGACTTCGGATATAGGCTGTGCTGGCGCGGCGATCGGATAAGCGACCTGTGGTGTCGCATCTGGCATCGCTGGTACTGCCCCTACCCGGTTGTGATCGGAAACAACTCGGCCAAAGCCTGCGTCAAGGGCGGTTATTGCGGCTGCTCTAACGCCACTTACCCGACCGAGACGGAGGCGCGGGAGTGACGAGGGCGATCACTTTCACTCAGGCCCAGGTACGGCGTGCGGTGAAGGCAGCCGAGAGCGCCGGGCTGACCGTGCGCCGGGTGCTGATCAATCGGGACGGCTCTATCGTGGTTGATGGCGGGGAATCCGCTTCCGTTCCCGTTGACAGCCCGAAAAAGACCCTCGCAGCATCATGGGATGATGTCTGATGGGGCGGGCTATGGCCAAGATCAAGCTGAAGTACGTCAATGAATACATTGACCGGACGGGAAAGCTGCGCCGGTATTTCAGGCGCGGGGCCGTGCGCGGCACCCTGCCCGGCGTCGTCGGCTCAGCCGAGTTCATGGCGGCATATCAGGAATATCTTGGCCAGACTGGGGGCCATCCGGCCTCCAAGGTAGAGGGCTCCCTTGGCCGGCTGATAACCCAATACTATGCTTCGCGCCCCTTCGCCGACCTAAAACCGTCATCGCGGCGGACTTACCGCTATGTGTTGGAGCCATTGGCGAAGGCGCACGGCCACCGAACGGCCCTGATAACGCACAAGCAGGCGTCAAAGCTCATCCAGGATATGGGCGCGAAATCGCCGGGCATGGCCAACCTCACGAAGTCGGTTCTGCAAAAGCTGTTCAAGTATGCCGTGAAGGAGGGGTGGCGCGACGATAACCCGATGATCGGCATCGATCGATTCAAGGGCGGCGAACACCATACATGGACCGAGGGTGAGCTGAAGACCTATGAGGCTGCATGGCCCATAGGAACGCGCCAGCGCCTCGCCTATGCGTTCCTGCTCTACACTGGCCAAAGGGTCGAGGATGTCGCCGGGCTAACCAGGCGCGACATCACGCCCGAGGGGATACACGTTATCCAAAAGAAAACGGGAGTAGAGTTGACGCTGCCGATACTGCCCGAGTTGGAACTTGCGATGCAGGGCTATCGGTCGAATGGGCTAGCGCTAATTGGGAGGGAGGACGGTAGGCCCTTCTCAGAGCGCGGCCTTTCGCAGCTCATCAAAGCCGCAGTCAAGCGCGCTGGCCTGCCGGCCAAATGCGTGGCTCACGGCTTGCGGAAAGCCAAGATGCGGCGGCTTGCAGAGGACGGGGCCAGCGAAAAGGAGATCGCGGCATGGTCCGGCCATAAGACGCTGCGCGAGATCGAGCGCTACACCAAGGCGGCGGATCAGAAGAGATTGGCCAAGGCCGCCGTGAAGCGAGCGGGTTCGAATAATGCCTAGAAAATCACTTCCATACGTCAACACCTATCGAGACCGGACTGGGAAACTTCGCAGCTACTTGAGGCGCCCGGGAATGCCAAGGGTTTCCCTGGAAGGATCGCCTGGTTCACGCGAGTTCTTTCAGTCCTACGCAGATGCGATGTCTGGGAAGAAAACCGCCCGCCGAGTGCGCAGAGTGCCGTCGGGTCAAATCTACTTTTTGAGCGACGGAGAGCATATCAAAATCGGGTTCACTACAGATTGGAGCCGCCGGCAGAGGGCCTTCCAAACATACGCTGCCAGGCCACTCCAATTGCTCGCCATCCATCCCGGGACGATGAACGACGAGAGAAGACTGCACAGGAAGTTTCGCGATCTCCGAGCGGGAGGCGAATGGTTCCATCAGTCTCCGGAATTACTGAGCTATATAAGTGAAACGGCTAGTGAACAAACGATTGCCTAACGGGACTGGATTAGGCAATTTGAGCGATATTTTCCGCACGATTTCAACGCCTTAGAAGCGAGCGACTTAAGAAGGCGTTTAGGAAATGATGCACGGGCGTCCCTCGCCGCGCCCCTCGGCTGTCAGACTCCCGGCAATTCCAGCTCCGCCCGCAGGCCGCCGATCGGCGCATTGCGGAGCGACAGGCTGCCGCCGTAGAGGCCGGCGAGATCGGTGACGATTGAAAGCCCGAGTCCCGAGCCCGGCTTGGATTCGTCGAGCCGCTGGCCGCGCCGCGACACCTGGGCCCGCTCGGCGGCCGACAAGCCGCGCCCGTCGTCATCGACGATAATATGCAGCCGCGGGCCGGCACCCGGCTCCGCCGGCGGCTCGACCAGGACCTCGATGAAGACCTGAGAGGCCGCCCATTTGCAGGCATTGTCGACGAGGTTGCCGGCCATCTCCTCGAGGTCCTGGCGCTCGCCGCGGAATTTCGCCGATGGGTCGGCTTTCAGCTCGATGGTGATGTCGCGGTCGCGGTGGATCTTTTCCATGGTTCGCCGCAGTGCCTCGAGCACCGGTGCCACTTCGGTGACGGTGGCGACGATGGTGACGCGCGCGGCGATGCGGGCGCGCTCCAGGTGATGCGTGACCTGGTCGCGCATCACTTCGGCCTGCTCCAGCACCTTGGCGGCAAAGGGATCGGGGGCATGCGTCGCGGCCTCGTTGACGATCACCGACAAGGGCGTCTTGACCGCGTGGGCGAGATTGCCGACATGGGTGCGCGCGCGCTCGACGATCTCGCGGTTGGCATCGATCAGCGCGTTGGTCTCGCGCGCGAGCGGCGCGATCTCCACCGGAAACTTGCCTTCAAGCCGTTCGGCGCGGCCGGAGCGGATATCGGCGATCGCCTCCGAAATGCGCTTGAGCGGCGCCAGGCCGAAACGGACCTGGAAGATCGTGGTCAGCAACAGCACGATGCCAAGCGAGGTGAAGGTGCCGCCGAGGTAGTAGTCGAAGCTGCGCGTCTCATCGAATATCTCGCTGGCGTCGCCGGCGACGCCGACCAGGAACCTGCCGTCGCTGCCAAGATCGACCGGACGCTCGACCATGCGCAGCGTCTGTCCTTCGGGGCCGTCGACATAGCCGATGCGAATGCCGGCGGCGGTCAGCTCAAAGCCCTGATCCTCCAGTTTCGGCAACTTCTTGTCCCACAGCGACCGCGAGGCGCGCGTCTCGCCCTTTTCCACGTCGGTGCGCAGGATCTGCCAGTACCAGCCGGACAGCGGCAGTTCGAACAGCGGCTCGCCGAGCTGGAACTGGTGATCCGCCGGCTCATCAGGCGTGGCGACCTCGGCGATCAGGGTGCGGAGATAGAGGTTGAGGCGACGGTCGAAGGCGCGCTCCGTCGCATCACGATACACCGAGGACAGGATGAAGCCGGTGATCGCCAGGATCACCACCAGCCATGCGGTCGCCGACAGGAACAGGCGGGTGGCGAGCGAGCTTCCACGCATCAGGGCATGATCCCGAAAAGGCTGGCCCCGCGCTTGATGCGGGGTGGGCACCGGATTTCGGATAAGATCATGCTGCGATCAAAAAGTAAGCCCGGCGACCAGCGGCGCCGGGGCGGTTACGCGCCGTTCGGCGGCGGCGTCAGCAGATAGCCGAGGCCGCGGACGGTCTGGATGATGTCGACGTCGAGTTTCTTGCGGATGCGTCCGACGAACACTTCGATGGTATTGGAGTCGCGGTCGAAGTCCTGGTCGTAGAGATGCTCGACCAGCTCGGTGCGCGATACCACGCGCCCGGTGTGGTGCATCAGATAGGCCAGCAGCCGGTATTCATGCGAGGTCATCTTCACCGGGTTGCCGGAGACGCTGACGCGGCCGGTGCGGGTATCCAGTGTCACCGGGCCGCAGGTCAATTCGGACTGGGCGTGGCCAGTGGAGCGGCGCAGCAGCGCCCGGATCCGCGCCAAGATCTCTTCCATATGAAAGGGCTTTGCGACGTAGTCGTCGGCGCCGGCGTCGAAGCCTTGCACCTTGTCGCTCCAGCGGTCGCGCGCGGTCAGGATCAAGACCGGCATGGCGCGGCCGTTGCGTCGCCAGGCTTCCAGCACCGAGATGCCGTCCATCTTCGGCAGGCCGATGTCGAGGACGACGGCATCGTAGGGCTCACTGTCGCCGAGATAGTGCCCCTCCTCGCCGTCGAAAGCACGATCGACCACATAGCCGGCATCCGTCAGCGCGGTCGTAAGCTGGCGATTGAGATCCGGATCATCCTCAACGACGAGTAGGCGCAATTTGGCCTCCGATGGCGAGTCGCAGCTTAGCTAAGATGAGACCCACCGGCGTGAACGGGCTATGAACAAGATGAACGGTGTCATGTTACTTTTTGTTCATTTCCGCGGCTTGATAGCAGATTTGGACCGGCTGAACAGCCGCCGGGTTAACGATATCGACTGATAGCGCTGCCATGCGTGCGGCGACGATCGTGCGTGGGTTGAGCTCGGCCCCGTTTTTGCTTAGCAACAACCTATGAATCAACGACTGTCCCTGGGCGCCGCCTGGCTGGTGCTCGCCTTCATCGCCTTCGCGACGCTTTCCCCGCTTCAAGACCGCCCTGTCGTCGCAGGTCCCCAGTTCGAGCATTTCACAGCGTTCGCGCTGATGGGATTTGCATTCGTGCGGGCCTATCCCAACCGGCTGCTCTTGATCATCGCAGTCGTCATCGGCAGCGCGTTCGGGCTGGAAGCCCTGCAACTGCTGACGCCGGATCGGCACGGCCGCCTCGTCGACGCGCTGGTCAAGGCTGGCGGCGGGCTCTCCGGGATTGCCATCGGCCATTTCGCGGAATTGCTACTGCGCGGCCCGCTCAACCGCTTCAGGGGAATACGCCCCGACGGTGCGCAGGAGCCGCCGTCGGCGCTGCAGCCTTAGCGACAAACGCAGAGCGTTTGCGCTGACCGCTTAGGGTTAAAACAGGCGTCACATTGAAATGCCACCATCGTCCGGATAACCTCGGCCGCACAGCGATGCATTGCTGGCATGAGGCTTGCTTCGTCGACAATTTGTAGCGTCCGGGTGGATTGAATTTCGAAAATGAGTTTTCAGCTCGTATGCATTGAATGCGACAGCATCGGCGTGGTGATCGACGATGGTGAACTCGCCCCGCCCTCCGCGATCGTCAAATGCAGCCATTGCTCGGCCGCGCGCGGCACGCTCGGCGAATTGCGCAGCTTGGCGCTGTCAGACCGGCGCGACTTGTTCGATGTCGGCTTGGGCATCGGCACGACGGGCGCGGCGATCTAGCTGAGGCGTTTCTATTTCCGCGATGAAGGACCGCGTGGATCGCGCTCAGCGCGTCGTGCGATCGCGATGATCCTGTCTCGATTTGATCTCCCGAACAACTGACTGTCTCTTAGAAAGACGACTGCATGTTTCCAAGACCAAAACCGGTACTCCTCCCGAACACCTATGCCTTCGAATCCGAGCCGATGGTGAAGCCGACCGGGTTTCGCGAATATGACGCGCGCTGGCTGTTCGGCAAGGAAATCAATCTGATGGGCGTGCAGGCGCTGGGCATGGGGCTCGGCGCGCTGATCGCGGAACTCGGGGTCAAGCAGGAGATCGTCACCGGCCACGATTTCCGCGGCTATTCCGCCGCGATCAAATATGCGTTGATCTCAGGCCTGATGGCTGCGGGCTGCAAGGTGCACGACATCGGGCTCGCGGTGACGCCGATGGCCTATTTCGCGCAGTTCGACCTCGACGTGCCCTGCGTCGCCATGGTCACCGCCTCCCACAACGACAATGGCTGGACCGGCGTCAAGATGGGCGCGAGCCGCCCGCTGACCTTCGGGCCCGACGAGATGACGCGGCTGAAGGAGATCGTGCTCGGCGCGAGCTTCACCAGCAAGGCCGGCGGCGGCTACCAGTTCCACGAGAATTTCCCGGCGCGCTACATCGCCGACCTCACCAGCCGGCCGAAGCTTAAGCGCCAGCTCAAGGTGGTGGCGGCCTGCGGCAACGGCACCGCCGGCGCGTTCGCGCCGCAGGTCTTGGAGGCGATCGGCTGCGAGGTGATCCCGCTCGACACCGAGCTCGACCACACCTTTCCGAAATACAATCCGAACCCG
>NZ_JBVBEF010000054.1:0-60105 GCF_055456055.1 Bradyrhizobium sp. LeoB3 | reverse complement strand
CACCCGGATCGCATCTCACGATGCGATCCGACCTCTCCCCGACGGGGAGAGGTAAGGCACCTCCGACGTGGCGCCAACTCGACCTGATCTCATCATGCTCCAACGCGCGGATGGAGGTTCGTGCCTAGGTCCGTATTAGCGAAGCGTAACCCGCCCTTCGGGGCCGCCGCAAAGGGACGAAGCAATATCCTCCATTCGCTCGAACATCATGTCAGGCCCGAGCGCCCGCAGCTTGGCGGGCGCTGCATAGCCCCACGACACGGCGCCACATGCGATGCCGACGGCGCGCGCGGCTTCGATGTCGCGGGTTTCATCGCCGATCGAAATCACCTGTGACGGCGCTAGATCGGCGCGCTTGAGGACGCGGCTGAATTTAGCGGCCTTGCCAAAGATCGACGCGCCGCAATCGAACGAGGAGAACAGCGCGGCTGTTTCGCCAAGCAGCCGGCGGGCATTGGCCTCATGGTCCGAACTGACCAGGGCGAGTTGCATGCCGCCGTCCTTGAGTGTCCGCAGCATGGTCTCGGTGCCTGGAAACAGCGTGATGTCGGCCAGGTGCTCCGCCTTCAGGCGCCGCATGTGCCGGGCGATCACGGGTATCTTCCACATCGGCACTTCAAGCCGCGCGACGATCTCACGCGAGCCGGCATGCCGCAGCTCTTCGACGTCCTCATCCGCGACGCGGCGGAAACCGAAGCGGTCGGCAACATCGTTTACGTTGCGCAGGAACCAGGGAAAGCTGTCTGCAAGCGTGCCGTCGAGGTCAAAGATGACAAGGGAGTAGGGCATTCGGCGGGAGAAGAGATAGCACGCGCCGAGACAATTGCGAAATTAACAAATGGAAAAGCAGTGGCAAAGCTGCGATCGGCATTGGCTGTTGCCGCATGCCGCCAGATGGCAGTTGCACTAATGTCGCTCGGCTTCGGCCTCCTGCTCGAGCTGCAGGATATGAGCCCGCAGCGCATCGAACCTTGCTTCCGTGGCGTCGCTGAACAGCGGGTCCTCTTGGCTTAGCAGCTCGATGATCATTGCGGTGATCCACAAGGGGTGAACCATCGCAGAAAAGTAGACGCTCAAATCATCGTGGCACTGCGTTAGATCAAGGTCGGAACCGATTTGCACCGGAACGCGTCCGAAGAGTCGGAAAACCCTCACTCCGCTGCTTCGCTCGCGCTGCTCTTGCGTGGCTTACTGTTAGCCTTCTTCAGCACCGGCGCCAGGAATTTGCCGGTGTAGCTGCGCGGCGCTTTGGCGATGTCCTCCGGCGGACCCCAGGCGACGATTTCGCCGCCGCCGTCGCCGCCTTCGGGGCCGAGGTCGATCACCCAGTCGGCGGTCTTGATGACTTCGAGGTTGTGCTCGATGACAACGACCGTGTTGCCCTGGGCGACTAGCTCGTGCAGCACCTCCAGCAGTTTTGCCACATCGTGGAAGTGCAGGCCGGTGGTCGGCTCGTCCAGGATGTAGAGCGTGCGGCCGGTGGCGCGCTTTGATAGCTCCTTTGCCAGCTTGACGCGCTGGGCTTCACCGCCGGACAGCGTGGTCGCCTGCTGACCGACGTGGATGTAGTCGAGGCCGACGCGGTGCAGGGTCTGGAAGGTTTCGCGGACGCGCGGCACCGCCTTGAAGAAATCGGCGGCTTCTTCCACGGTCATGTCGAGCACGTCGGCGATCGACTTGCCCTTGAACAGAACCTCCAGCGTCTCGCGGTTGTAGCGCTTGCCCTTGCAGACGTCGCAGGTGACGTAGACGTCCGGCAGGAAGTGCATCTCGATCTTGATGACACCGTCGCCCTGGCAGGCCTCGCAGCGGCCGCCCTTGACGTTGAAGGAGAAGCGGCCGGGCTCGTAGCCGCGCGCCTTGGCTTCGGGCAGGCCGGCGAACCATTCGCGGATCGGCGTGAAGGCGCCGGTATATGTCGCGGGGTTCGAGCGCGGGGTGCGGCCGATCGGCGACTGGTCGATGTCGATGATCTTGTCGATATGCTCCAAGCCCTCGATGCGGTCGTGCGGCGCGGCGGCTTCGCTGGCATTGTTGAGCTTGCGCGCGATCGCCTTGTAGAGCGTGTCGATCAGGAGCGTCGACTTGCCGCCGCCAGAGACGCCGGTGATGCAGGTGAACAGCCCCAGCGGAATCTCCGCCGTGACGTTCTTCAGGTTGTTGCCGCGGGCGTTGACGACCTTGATGGTGCGGCGATGGTTTGGCGGCCGCCGGTCGGAGATCGGCACCGAAAGCTCGCCGGTGAGATATTTGCCGGTCAGCGATTTCGGATTGCGCATGATCTCGGCGGGCGTTCCCTGGGCGACGATGTGGCCGCCATGCATGCCGGCGCCCGGGCCGATGTCGAGGACGTAGTCGGCGAGGCGAATGGCGTCCTCGTCATGTTCGACCACGACCACGGTGTTGCCGAGGTCGCGCAGCCGCTTCAGCGTATCCAGGAGCCGCGCATTGTCGCGTTGGTGCAGGCCGATCGAGGGCTCGTCCAGCACATAGAGCACGCCTGTCAGCCCCGAGCCAATCTGGGACGCGAGTCGGATGCGCTGGCTTTCGCCGCCGGACAATGTGCCGGAGGAGCGGGACAGCGTGAGATAATTGAGGCCGACGTCGAGCAGGAACGTCAGTCGCTCGCGGATCTCCTTCAGGACGCGCGCGGCGATCTCGTTCTGCTGCGTGTTCAGCGCTTCCGGCACGGTCTCGAACCACTCGCCGGCGCGCTTCACCGAGAGGTCAGCGATCTCACCGATGTGCTTGCCGCCGATCTTGACGCACAGCGCTTCCGGCTTGAGGCGATAGCCGTTGCAGGCGGCGCAAGGAATGTCGGTGAAATATTTCGCCAGCTCCTCGCGCGCCCACTCGCTCTCGGTCTCGCGGTAGCGGCGGTTGATGTTGGTGATCACGCCCTCGAACGGCTTCTTGGTGTCGTAGGAGCGGACGCCGTCCTCATAGGAGAACTTGATCTCGTCGTCGCCGGAGCCGTGCAGGATGGCGTTCTGCGTCTTCTTCGCCAGGTCCTTCCACTTGGTGTCGAGCGTGAACTTGTAGTGCTTGCCGAGCGCGGTCAGCGTCTGCAGGTAATAAGGCGAGGAGGACTTGGCCCACGGCGCGATCGCGCCCTTGCGCAGGGACAGATCCTTGTCGGGAATGACGAGGTCCTCGTCGACATGCTGCTCGATGCCGAGGCCGCCGCAGGCGGGGCAGGCGCCATAGGGATTGTTGAACGAGAACAGCCGCGGCTCGATCTCGGGGATGGTGAAGCCGGAGACCGGGCAGGCGAACTTTTCCGAGAACAGGATGCGTTCCGGTCCGCTCTTGTCGTGGATCTTTGCGGTCTTCTTCTTTTCTTCCGCGGGAGCTGCCTCCGGGGCGTCGGCGAATTCGATCACCGCAAGGCCCTCGGCAAGCTTGAGCGCGGTCTCAAAGCTCTCCGCGAGACGCTGGCCGATGTCGGGGCGCACCACGATGCGGTCGACCACGACGTCGATGTCGTGCGGAAACTTCTTGTCGAGGCTCGGCGCTTCGGCGAGTTCATGGAAGGTGCCGTCGATCTTGACGCGCTGAAAACCCTTCTTGAGATATTCGGCGAGCTCTTTCCGGTACTCGCCCTTGCGGCCGCGCACGACCGGCGCCAGCAGATAGAGGCGAGTGCCCTCGGGCAAGGCGAGCACGCGATCGACCATCTGCGAGACGGTCTGGCTCTCGATCGGCAATCCCGTGGCCGGCGAATAGGGCACGCCGACGCTGGCCCAGAGCAGGCGCATGTAGTCGTAGATCTCGGTGACAGTGCCGACGGTGGAGCGCGGGTTCTTCGAGGTGGTCTTCTGCTCGATGGAGATGGCGGGCGAGAGGCCGTCGATCTGGTCGACATCAGGCTTCTGCATCATCTCCAGGAACTGGCGGGCATAGGCCGACAGCGATTCGACATAGCGCCGCTGGCCCTCGGCATAGATGGTGTCGAAGGCAAGCGAGGACTTGCCGGAGCCGGACAGGCCGGTGAAGACGACGAGCTTGTCGCGGGGAATCTCGACGTCGATGTTCTTGAGATTGTGCTCCCGCGCGCCGCGGATCGTGATGGCACGCGTTGAGGAGCCGGCGGTCGGTTGGCGCTTCGCCCTGAGCACTTCATCCATATCGGCATTTCCAGGCGCTTGTAAGCGCGCCACGTTATGGGCGCGCGTCGTCGGAAATCCCTACCACGGCGCCGATGGGGTGATGCCGGAACATAGGAAGAACGGGCGACGATTTCCAGTGCTCAGCGCGAATCATCAACGATTTGTTTCTGATCGCATTTCCTGCGTGCAGCTTTGGCAGTAGCTGGCAGCAAGAGGGCTCGCGCAAGCGGAGCTTCGCAGATGAGCGGCTCGGAACTAACGACACGCAAACAAAAAGGCCGGCACAAGGCCGGCCTTTTCTTAAGATTGATATCCGATCGCGAGATCAGTACCGCCCGATGATCGGAGCGCCGCCGAGGCCGAACTTGTAGTTCACGCGGACGGTGACGAGGTCGATGTCCTGCTTGATATTCTCGGTGGCGAAGAGGCTGCCGGCCGGGCCGGCGAAGCCATTGTTGATGAAATCGTAGGAGCGATTGCCCAGGAAGATGTGATTGTACTCGGCGCCGACCGACCAGTTCGGCGCAAAGCCGTACTCGATGCCAGCGCCAACCGAGGCTCCCCAGCGGGTGTCGTTGATGTCGTTGGTGATCGGGAAACCGGTGAAGGCGTCACGCACGCGGTAGCGATCGGCGACCACGGCCGCGCCGCCCTTGACGTAGAACAGCACATTGTTGGCAGCATAGCCGATCTGGCCGGTGATCAGGCCGAAGGCGTCGACCCTGGTCTCGTTGGTGTCGATGCCCGTCAGCAGGCTGATGTTGCTGCCCTTGAAGTCGGCCCAGTTGCCCTGGCCTTCGACGCCGAACACCCAGGTGCCCGTCTGCCAGCGATAGCCGATCTGACCACCAGCAGTGCCGCCGTCGGCGTTATGGGAGCCGTCACTGAAACCAAGGACGTCCCAGCGGTTGCGGCTCGTTCCCCAGCCGCCGTTGCCGCCGATATAGAACCCGGTCCAGTCGTAGACGACGGCGACGGGCGCCGGCGGAGCCTTGACATAAGGGCGCGCGGCAAGATCGGCAGCCGAGGCGGGCGCAGCCAGCGCAACCAAGGCAACCGTTCCAAGCAAAAACTTCTTCATCGTAGCTCTCCAGCCTTTGTTCGCTTCAATTTGGTCCCGAAGCGTTACGGTATTAAAGACGCGAGCGCCGCGCCGTCGTTTTAGGCATATACTCCGATTCAACCGGAAATACCGTCGCCGAAACGCAACACTTCGTGGCGAAGTACCGGCAACATAAGTTAATGATTTTCTTGACGTTTTATGGAACCCGAGGGTCGATTTCGGGTTCCATCCTGGCTGCACCAAATTTGGGCCACAATGTCACCACGATTACGTCAAGTTGCATGGAACAAAACTGGAACAATGGCGCGGCTGGTGCTATATGTGGATAACCGCGCAATGGACGGGGAATGGCTGCGCCCGACGGTGTCGGCGAGCGTATAGGGTCCGTCAGCAATGTAAGATGTGGTTAGCGAAGACTGAATGTGGCCGCCGTCTAACCGGCCGGCCCAGTGATTGAGTGGAGAGCGGCGATGGCGGGAAGCGTAAATAAGGTCATTCTGGTGGGCAATCTCGGCAAGGACCCGGAAATCCGGCGGACCCAGGACGGCCGTCCGATCGCCAATCTGAGCGTCGCGACCTCCGAGACCTGGCGCGACCGGGCCACCGGCGAGCGCAAGGAAAAGACCGAGTGGCACCGTGTCGTCATCTTCAATGAAGGGCTCGCCAAGGTCGCCGAGCAATATCTGAAGAAGGGCGCCAAGGTTTACGTCGAGGGCCAACTCCAGACCCGGAAATGGACCGATCAGAGCGGGGTCGAGAAATATTCGACCGAAGTGGTGCTGCAGGGCTTCAACTCCAACCTCACGATGCTGGACGGCAGGGGCGGCGGTGGCGGCAGCTTCTCCGACGACATGGGCGGCGGTGGCGGCGATTTCGGCGTCAGCGGCCCCTCGAGTTCCGCGCCACGCCGCGCCGCGCCGGCCGGCGCCCGCAACAACAACGACATGGACGACGATATCCCGTTCTAGGACTCAGGTTCACATATTTTGTAAACTACGGCGGGATTTTCGATAACCCTCAAAGGGTTACTGGAAGTCCCGCCGTTTTATTTTGTAAAGATTCCTGCGCGCAGGAGCTCAGGATTGGCGGTTTGTAAAGTTTCACCGAAAATCACCCGCAAAATCAATTTGTTGCTCTTTACAAAATCCGCATTGATATCAATTGGGTTTGGTTGTTCGAGGAAAGCTGTGGAAACAGCGGGAATAACATTCCTACGCTTTTCAGTAAGGCAAGCTCAGAAGCCCAATTGAAATCGCGGGTTTTCGCAAATTGCATTCTCAGACTCCTGCGTTTCTCGGTTTGTAAAGATTCAATCAAAATCCGACGGCGGATCATCTAGTTAGCCGACGTCGGGCGCCTTTGTTTTTGCAATTAGGGAAATCGGGAGTGCCCATGAGATTCTAGGGCCACGTGATTAGTGGCCTGAGTACATCTCGCATGTGGCAAGAAATTCCACCTTTTCGAACCAAGACCATCCGCCTGCAGGAAGGTGATCTGTTCACCTTCACCGTGGATTCGCAGGAACTCCCCGGTCGATTGGCCGAACCTCTACTGTGTGGTGCATCTGCGCCCGACGTCCATGTCGCTCCGGACCATGGAAACGCACATGGAGGCGGTCTGCAGGCTCCACAATTGGGCAGCGGCGCGCGAGATCGACTTGCGACAACGCATTGAGAGCTTCGACCTCTTCAGCCGTGACGAGATCGCTGCCCTCCGGTTCGAACTGCGGGCTAATCTTCAGTATCGGGCGCGGCAGGCGCAGGGCCTGCGACCGAAGGGAAAGTCGGTCGTCTGTAGCTCAGTTTGGAAGGCGCGATGCCGAGCTGTTCGGGACTACGTCAAATTCCATGCTGAGGATGCTCTCAGTCGGATGTCGAGCCGTGACAGCCGCCTTGCTGAGGCACGGCTCCGACTTGGCGACTTTAAAATTGCCGTTGTCGGTCAGATCAAAATCCATAGACGCGCCACCCGTGAAGGGTTGAGCGAAAGCGTACGCGATGTCTTTCTCCGGGCGATTACACCTGGCGATCCGAGCAACCCCTTTGCGCCCTGGCATCAGGAGCGCAACTATGCGCTCTGGTTGCTCTACTACGATGGCGGGCTACGCAAGTCCGAGGCGCTTGTTCTGAAGGGTCAAGATCTACAACTCCACGGCGATAAGCCGATGCTCATCGTCCATCGCCGGCCAGATGATCGACAAGACAACCGGAAACGGCCGCCAAGGACCAAAACGCTCGCTCATCCCGTGCCGCTCACGCCGCGGCTGTCGCGCGCACTCTACAACTACATAATTGGCTCCCGCAGGAAGACCCCGGGTGCGAAGAAATCCCCGTACGTCTTTTTCTCCCAGGAAAACAAGCCGCTCTCTGTCTCTACGGTTACCTACATGTGCGGACAACTGCGCGAGAAGGTGCCAGGTATCCCCGCGGACTTCGTCACCCACGTTCTCCGCCACACCTGGAATGACCGATTTGGCGATGGTGCTGAAGAACTCGCCCTACCGGAAGGCCTCGAGCAGCATGCTCGCAATCAGAGTCAGGGCTGGACGCGAACGTCGGAACAGGGGACCCATTATCAGCGCGGGCGCATTCGGAAGACGGTTCAGAAGGTCATTCTGAAAATGCAGGATACGAGCACGGGTGAGGTCTCGAAATGACGATCGAGCAAATGCGGTCGGCCACGCCCGAGCAAACATTTCCCAGTCAGGGCACGATCTACGATAGGGCCGGCATCCCGGTTGATGCGACTGGCTGGGTCTGGAAGCTAAATCATCCCGGTAGCGGGAAGCAGTTACTCAACTTTCGTCGGCTTCAGATCGCCTCACACGAGCTTCTGACCAGCGTTGTACTATTTCTCGCGGAACGTATCCAGGTTGTTTCGCCTGATGACGTGCGCAACACTTTTGCGGCGCTCGCTTATTTGCGTCGATCCGAACATTTCCGATCGTGTGCCGCTAATGGCGCAGTCGTCGACGAGCGCCTGATTGGTGATCTCAGGCAAGTGCCACGGTTTCCACGTTGGCGGCTACACTACATTCGGAATTGGTACCGATGGTGCGCGCGACAGCGGCTTCCGCAATTTTCAGCCGAAGTTGCTGCGACCTTCGATGATCTCGTTTTCGGAACGAACGAGCGGGGACGTGCCGTCCGCACGCGGGACCCGCTTCAAGGTGCATTCGATGACCTCGAGTTTGTGGCACTTACGACCGCTCTGCGAGCTTCCGCGTCTTCGTCAGCGCTTGATCTGCGAGAGCGCACCTTGGTCTGGTTGGCTATCGGACTTGGCTGCAATCCGCTCGCATATTCGCTGCTTCGGGAAGAGGATTACAAGCCGATCGTCGAGCATGGCACCGGTCGCATTCATCACATGCTGTATGTGCCGCGGGTCAAGAAGGGGAGCGAAGAATTTCGCGCCGAGTTCCATCCAGAGATCTTGAACGACGAGATCGGGGCTTTGGTCGCCGCGCTCATTGCTCAAAATCGCTCCGAGCGGGAGGTTGGGGAATGGTCCGAGCACCATGCGTACCCCTTGTTCGTTCGATCTCGCCCACGGACTGACCTGTCGACGGAGCTTCGCGAGTACGCGATGCACATCCCGTCGCCGGAGATCAGCGATTTAATGGAGACGGCGGTCGGCAAGCTCGGTGTAAAATCCCATCGAACGGGTGACTATCTCAAGGCGTCTCCCAGACGATTCCGTCGGACGTTTGCGACCCGGGCGGTGGAAGAAGGGATTTTCCCAGTCGCACTGGCGATGGCACTGGACCATTCCGACCTCCAAACGGTTCAGGTCTACTATGAAAGTCGCTTGAGCAGCCAGGTCCAGCGACTGGACGTCGCCATAGCACTGAAGCTTGCTCCGCTGGCCGATGCCTTCATGGGCCGGGTGGTCGACGACGAGAGCGAAGCCATCAATGGTGGCAACCCGTCGAAGCGGATCCCGTGGCATCGCCGGCGCGCCGGCGAGGCGCCAGAGAGAAACGGCAATCTCGGGACGTGTGGGGCTGGTGCGTGCGGGCTCTATGCACCCATCTCCTGTTACACCTGCGAGAAGTTCCAGCCCTGGAAAAACGGTCCCCACCGTGAGGTCCTCGATTGGCTTTGTGCCGAGCGGGACCGGATGGAAAAGGACGGCCGCGACGCCCAGATCGTCAAGCTCAACGACAGCACCATTCTTGCCGTCGCAGAGGTCGTCCAGATTTGCGAGGAGCCAACAGCTTGACGCATTCAATCTCCAATGCTCCACGGACGCAAACCGATCCGTCCAGCGGTCGCCGCCGGGAAACAGGTGCTACGATCCTTGGCCTTCCATCACGCATCGAGATGGATTGTCGAGCGAACATGGTTGCGTTGGTCCAGCGCGCGCGGTCCCTGCAGGTGTTCGGACCCAGCGTAGATTTTGACGCACCGGTTTGGGACATCTCGGCCAGCAAGAAACTGAGGCCTACCGTCGCGCCGGTCCGAAAGCTCTACTTCACGACGCGCGGGCGAGGGCGGGCCAACCAGGACGGCCGGGAAGAAATGGCACGCGGATTTGCGGACCTCATCCGCGCAATCATCGTCATGCGCGAATTTGCGCAGCCGACCGGCTCGCATGCCAAGATCATCGATGCCAGCAGGGCGCTATATGACGCCTGCGACAACCAGGGCCATGACCCCGCCGAGTTGACGTCCCAGGATTTTGAGGGGGCAGCACAGCTTCTCCGCCGGCAGGTGAAGCAGACCACGGCCTATAGTGTGACCAATGCGCTTGTCGAGATCGCAGACTTCCTGAACAAGCACACGCTGACCAAGGTCATCATTGCGTTCCGCAATCCGCTGCCACGCGATGAACTCGGATCCCGGATCGATGACCAGACCAAAACCCGACGGACCGAGAGGATGCCGTCCGAGGATCTGGTGGATGCAATCATCGCGATGTCGTCCGCGGTGACGGCGGATGCGGATATCGTGCGGGCTCGTATCGTCGATCTGCTCTTTTGCGCGCCTTGGCGCATCAATGAGGTGCTCAATCTCGGCGTTGATTGTGTTCGGACGGAAAAGGCGACCAACCGCGGCGAGCCGGTTCTCGATGCCGCCGGCGAGCCGCTCGTGAACTTCGGCCTGGCATACGGCGGATCCAAGGGATTTCCGGACTCCATCAAGCCGGTGCCGTCTGCCATGGTCGAAGTTGCAAAAAAAGCGATTGCGGACATCGTCCGCATCACTCAGCCAACTCGTGACGTCGCAAAGTGGATGGCCGCTCATCCCGGGCGCGCCTGGCTGCCGGAGCCTTGGCGCCTGGCCGATCCAGACACCGAAGTCTTGACCCGTGACCTCGTCCCGCTGTTAGGCGTGTCGGCGCCCGCGGCCGGCATTCTGACGTTGAGCAATTGGAAGGTGAAGCCGATCGATCGACGTCAAATTCCAGGCCAGTCCGGCGTTCCGGCGAGCATCTATCGGCTGGGCGACATTGAAACGGCGATCCTCGCCTTGCAGCCCAAGCTGCCCAGCAACTCGCCATGGCCGCTCGAGGAATACCTGTTCCTGGTGCCGATGCACTTCTTCCACCCGAAGCGGGTCGGATTTCAGTCGATCGTGAGCTTTGTCACCGATCGGAACATGCGGACGTTCCTGGGCGGGGCGAGCAACATCAAATCGATCTTCGAGCGCCTCGATCTCCATGACGAGCACGGAGATCGCTACAATCTGCGGTCCCACGCCGTTCGGCACTACCTCAACACGATGGCCCAGGAAGGCGGCGCCTCACAGCTGGACATCGCACGCTGGTCCGGTCGAAAGAGCCTCCACCAGAACTCCGTCTACGAGCACATGAGCGGGATGGCGCTCGCGGAGAAGGTTCGTGAGGTCCTCAAGACCAACGCCGTGACGGGGTCCGTAGTAGAGACCGCCAAACGCCTGCCGCCGGCGGAACGGGAGGAGTTCCTGAAGGCGCGGTTCGCCACTGCTCACACGACCGACATCGGAATGTGCTTCTTGGACTGGACGATCGCACCTTGTCACAAGCACGGCGCCTGCGCCGACTGCGGCGACCACCTGGTCATCAAGGGGGATGCAAAACAGAAGGCCAGGGCCGAGCTGATGCTGAGCGAGCAAAAAGCCATGCTCGCCGACGCCGAGAAGGAAACCAGCGAGGAAACCTACGGCGCTTCGAACTTTGTCGAGCACAATCGCAAGGTGGTAACCGGGCTCGAGAAGATGCTTGAGATCCACAACGATCCGGCCATCCCGGACGGGACGTTGGTGCATCCGACTGATCAGCCGGCGGCTCTAAAATAGTGCGTTAAGTGACCTTTGATGGTGCGGCGCTCGGTTTGTCGTCGAGCCCGGAGCGGAGGCAGGCTACGAATTTCGGTAGACCACATCCTGTCGCGAGCAGGGTCAAATAGTCCTCCCACGTCGAGTTGGACTTCGTGAGGTTTGCCGCCGCTTCGCGCGTTGCGGCCTCCATCACTTCCGGCTTTGACGTGGCCAACTCCGTTAGAAAATCGTCAGGTGACTGCACCTGCACCCCAAGCGCCTTCAGCGCTTCGATATCAAAGTGTTTCAGGTTGTTCGTCACCAGGACGCAGGGGCCAACTGCCGCGGCCGCCGATGCGACATGACGGTCCTTCACATCCGTCGTCCCAATGACTCGGTCCGGATCGAACCCAGTTACGATCGCGTCCGGAAAGCCCTTCCTTATGAGCGGGAGGGTATGGGCCTCAATGCGCACTCGCGTGCGCGGCTCCATATTGTGCAGCCATTCCTCTTCGATCTGCCCGCTCCACTTGACCTCGAACAAGTCGTTCTGGGCCAGTTGGAGCAGCAGATTACGCAGGTGGTTCGAATACAGGACGTTCGCGTCAAGAAGAGCTTTTACCGGGCTTTGCATAATTCGCTTCGAGATCCTCGGTGTCGGCCGAAAGGGCCGCCGCGAACGCACGTCGCTCGTCCTCGGCCTTCTTCAGTGCCACGACATCGTCTACACGGACCCGGCGATGTGTCCCGACTGCGCGGAACGGCAGCTTGCCCGTATCCATGCGCTGGTAGACGAGAGGCCGCGATATGCCGAGAATCTCAGCGGCGCTTTCCGGTGAGATCTCCTGGTCAGGCGACAGGAGCAGCGCTTCACCGGAGTCGGCCAACGTCTTCAGAAGACTTTTCAGCACGAGCATCAGGGTCGGCGGCATTTCCACCGTCACCTTCTTGCCGTTTGCGCTCGTGAGAAACAGCCCGGCGTGCTCAAGCAAAGCCGCGCGCTCAAGGAAGTTTGCTCCTTTGCGGGCTTCCTCGCGCTCGATCGCCTCGACTTTCAATCGCGTCATTGCTTCGGCCACGGCAGGCCTCCATCTGCAAGATTTGCCATAACTGTAATATGTGTAAATCGTCTCCACAAGTCCAGCCCATCCACGAGGACTGAAACGTGAATTATGCCCGGTATTGCGCAATTTCTACCAATATGCTATAAGGTCGATAATTTGGTGGAAGTGCCGGGCTATGGATATCGAGCTCCTTGAGTTGGATCGTGCCGAGCTTCGCCACATCGAGGACGCCAGGGAGTTTTGGCAGGTCTGGACGCGGGTAACCGCGCGCCGTGACGAACTTGCCGGCGCCATGAGCTGGAAGGCCGTAAAGGGCCGGGAATACCTCACTCGCTACCACTACGACGAAGACACCGGCCTGAAGCGGATGACATCCCTCGGGCCGCGCAATGAAGCGACGGAGGCAAAGAAAGCTGCCTTCGATGCTGATCGTGCCAAGGTGGATTTGGCCATGTCTAAGCTCAAGGATCGCCTGGTATCTTTGGCCAGGGTCGGTAAAGCGCTCCGGATGGGCCGTCTCGACGTGGCGGCCGCGGCTACCTTGCGTGAGTTCTCTCGCGCCGGGTTGCTCGGCGGAAAGCTCGTCGTATGCGGCAGCTCAGCCATCCAGATGTACGAATTGGCCGCTGGCGTATTCATTCCGCAGGTCTTGCTGCCAGAGGGCGATCTCGACCTGATGGCGTCCGCAGACCTTCTTGAAGACATGGAGTACCTACAGACTATCGCTCGCCGCGCCGACCGCTCTTTTCGATTGACGGGCGGCGGGTCTCGACTGGTCAACGACGACGGCTTTCGGATCGAGTTTATTGGAGCCGAGGAGTTGCGGACACGCGTGCTGGCTCTCGATCTGTCGTTGGATCAGCGCCAGTCGCTCATCGACGTCCTCCAGCTTCCCCCGGTGAGCGGAATTGCAATCGCCCGTGACGGTGTGCCGGCGCCCATGAGCGCCATCGATCCGAGAGCGTTCACGCTCATGAAGTTCTCGCGCGCCGAATACGACCTCGATCGTGTCTCGAGCGCCGCCTCAATCGATGCCGACCAGGCCGTTGCGATCGGTAAGTTGGTCCTGCGCCACTGGCGACATCCATTTGATCCCAACTGGCTCGAATCGTTCCCCACGTTGTCCAAGCGGTTGGAAAGTGAAGACCCAAGCAGCGAAGGCTTCATGCCTCGCATGTAGGGAGTTCGCTCGTGCTGAATCCTACGTCGCAAGACCCCTTCGAGACTCGGGCAGAATCAGCTTATCCATTCAATCCTCTTGCGAAGGACTTGATGGCAAAGCGAATCCTTGAAGGCTTGGGCAAGCAGCCCGGCGCCGGCAGAGCGCCCCGGACCGTCGCCCGGCGCGGCGCTCGCGGTCGGCGTGTGCATATCAGCAAGGCTGATGAACAGACTATCCGCACCGTCATCGAGGAATGGCCTGCCGGCAAAGCAATGCGCTGGGAAGACGTCGTCAAGGCAGTTGGAAATCGCTGGACACGCCAGGGATTGGCCTCGCACGACAAGATCAAGCTGGCCTTCCAGCATAGGAAGGAAGAGCTGAGGAGCATCAAACTCGGGAAGAAGCGCAGGCGCCGGCAGGTCAGCGCGGACTACCAGGCCATGGCAAAATACGTCCAGGGCGTTGATGAAGTCCTCGAAAACTTGCAGAAGCGGGTCGAACTGCTCGAGGAACGCTTCGCTCGATGGCGGCACAATGCCTATCTGCACAGGATGTCCGTGGAGCAGCTTGATGCGCCCCTTCAGGAGAATGATCGGGGCCGTAGCGACCGATAGGGGCGTCCGATGCCACTGCCGAAGTCTGGAAGCGAGATCGGCACGGAGAATGTAGAGCGCCTGCGGCGCTACCTGGCTGATCTCGAGAAAGAGGGCCGCAAACTCCCCGAGCGTGGGGGCGGGGTGAACGTCTCCGCGATCGCGCTGGCCTGTGGGTTTGATCGCCAGGTCCTTTACAAGAACCCGGCTGCGAAACGCCTCCTGGATGGCGCTGTCCGGCGGCTCGGCCTGGCGGAGTCCGGGGGCGATGACAAGCCAATCGTGCGATCCGATCGGCGTGACCAGCGCATTCTCACCCTCGAGCAGCAGAATGCGGCCTTGCGCGCCGAAAACGCCGGCCTTCGCGAAAAGCTGCGGCGCCTCGAGCAAGTCGAGGAAATCATGGTCGAGACCGGGCGTCGCGTGTCTCGATGAAGTCCCGTCCCTTGGAGAGACCGAAGTCTGACCGTCCCTCGGAGCCGACCTGCGTTCAGCAGCACCGCCGCGGCGCAGCGGAAGGCAAGAGGCTACACGGGCCCGCGAAGCGGGCGTGGCGCGGGCCGCCTCTTGCCGGAGCGAGCACGGCGGTATGCTGTGGCGCAGTCGGTTCTCACGGGCATGACTAAGCCAGCCGTCAGAACGAGCCCTGTTGCCGCGCCCGCCGGCGCGACCATCGTACGGCACCTTGCAGAGGATCCGGCTTTCGAAGGCATCGGATACGCCACGGCCGCGAAATTGTGGAAGGCGTTCGGTCAGGGACTGTATTCGGTCCTCGGCAACGGCGACGTCAGGCGCCTGACACCGGTGCTCGGCGCCGAGCGCGCGGAGGCGCTCGCACAGGCCTGGAAGGAAAAGCTCGCTGAAGGCGACGTCGTGGTGTGGCTTGACGAGCACGGGTTTGAGGCTCGGCTCGCCAAAAAGATCGTCCGGCTGTGGGGCGAGAGTGCCGCGGCAAAGCTCCGGGCGTCACCGTACATCATGATGGCGCTCGCCGACTGGTCTGTCGTTGACGCAGCGGGTCGCCTGATGGGGGTCAGCGCAGATTCCCCGCAACGGCTCGTGGCGGCGGTCGAGGCCGCTCTCTACGCCCGCCTGGAGCGACACCACACCTGGACGGCGCGCACCGAGCTCGTCCAAGACGTCCGCCGGCGACTGAAATGCACCACCGGTGAGGCGGTGCGAGCGGTCGAACTGGCCGCCGCGGATCGGGCCGCGATCGCTGTCGACGATGGCTTCCAGGCCGCCGGTGCGCACATGATGGAGCGTTACGTCGCCGACCGGATCCGCGCGATGCTCGAGCCGCCGGCCGTGGGCGACCTGATCGCCCGCGACGTTTCAACAGATGAACTGGACGCCTGGCTCGATCGGTCTGGTCATGACCTTGGCGTCCCGCTCGATGCCGAGCAGCGGGAGGCGGTTCGGATCGCTGTTCAGGAACGATGTGGCATCGTGCGCGGTGGCGCCGGCGTCGGGAAGACTACCGTTTTGAGGGCGGTTGCGCGCGCCGCCGCGGCGTTTGGCCGGTCCGTGCACATGATGGCTCTGGCGGGCCGGGCTGCGGTCAGGATACGCGAGGCCACCGGTCGGCCAGCCACCACGATCGCCGCCTTCCTGAAGGCCGTAGAGGCCAGTTCCGTGGCCCTGGGGCCGGAATCGCTGGTTGTGGTTGACGAAGCCTCCATGCTCGACCTTCCGACCGCTTATCGGGTTCTGCGGCGCCTTCCAGACGGATGCCGACTGCTGCTGGTCGGCGACCCAGGCCAGCTCCCCCCAATCGGTTTCGGGCTGGTGCTCCATGCGCTGATTGACCGACGAGAGATTCCGGCGGTGGAGCTGACCAAGGTCTATCGCCAAACCGAGGCGACCGGCATACCGGTCGTCGCCCGGGCGATCCGATCGGGACAATTGCCGTCTCTGCCCGCGATCGCTGGACAATCACGCCACGGGGTTGCACTTGTCCATATCGAGAAGGCTGCCACCGAGGACATCGTCGACATTGTCGCCGGCCTCGGCGGCTTTGCCGAGGACCTCCGGATCCTATGTGCGGTCAAGGCCGGTCCCGTCGGCACCGAAGCCCTCAACAGGCGCTTTCACGACATCTTCGCCGTGGGCAAGCCCCGGCATCCGACCAGACATTTTGCGGAAGGCGAGCCTGTGATGTTCCTCCGGAACGATTACCGGCTGGATCTCCGCAACGGCAGCCTCGGCCGCGTCGTCGGCATCGACGGAGCGGCTCTTCAAGTCGATTTCGACGGGGTTACCCACGAGCTGGGCGGCCGTGCGCTCGAGGACCTCACGCTCGCGTACGCCATCACAGTCCACAAAGCCCAAGGGTCCAGCTTCCGGCGTGTGGTCATTCCGATTCAGGCCTCCCGACTGCTTGACCGGTCGCTGGTCTACACCGCGATTACGCGAGCCACGGATCTCGCCTTTCTGGCTGGCAATCGCGAGATGCTCCGAGACTGTCTCGAACGCAGTGCGCACGCCGAACGGCGGGAAACCGCGCTTTGCCGGCTATTTGACCCGGCATGACCGAATCGCAGTATTGTCCATCGTTCTGAGCCGGCTGAAACTCAGGCCAACTTGACGGTTCGAATCCTTGTCAGCCCAGATTTGATTGTGGACTCAATGCGCTAACACACACAGTTGACGGACGTGCCTGCACTCTTCCGTTCTGATCGAGCGGTACGCTGCCGGAAAGATCGCGCGAGGATGAAAATCTCCCTCGCGCGATACAGCTTGCGTCGAACTTATCCTCTTCAATGACTGCAGGATATCAGCGTCAAGCGATTGATATGACTTGATGTGCCGCGGCCGGGTTGCTTGTGGCTCCGGTTGATGTGAACTGTGAGGAAATCGATCTAACCGACAGGGCGGGACGATGCGGGCGCCGCCAGCGGCCCGCGGGCGGTCTCCTGAGCTCGGAGGGCGCCCTTGCCGCACCCCGCTAGGGTGTTCCCGCGGCGCGCCGGTCGACCCCGTAAGTCTATGAAAAAACGAAGGGAAAAACCGGTCGCCGAGGCCGTTCCGGGGTGGTGGTCGGGCCCCCGATACGCTATATGATTCTGCAGTAGAACCGACCCGGATTCCCCCTTTGTCAGAACCTGAAGACGACAAGCCCGGCGAGCCGTCGGGGCCCTCCGACATTCGTCCCGTTTCCATCCTCGACGAGATGAAGAAGTCCTACCTCGACTACGCCATGAGCGTGATCGTGGCGCGGGCGCTCCCCGATGCGCGTGACGGGCTCAAGCCGGTCCACCGCCGCATCCTGTATTCGATGTACGACCAGGGGCACACGCCGGACAAGAAGTACGTCAAGTCCGCGCGCGTGGTCGGCGACGTCATCGGTAAGTATCATCCGCACGGCGACCAGTCGATTTACGACGCCATGGTACGCATGGCGCAGGATTTCTCGATGCGCGTGCCGCTCATCGACGGCCAGGGCAATTTCGGTTCGGTCGACGGTGATCCGCCGGCAGCCTATCGATACACCGAAGCACGCCTGACGCGGGCGGCAGAGGCTGTGCTGGCGGACATCGAGAAGGACACGGTCGACTTCCAGCCCAACTACGACAACAGCGAGCAAGAGCCGTCGGTATTGCCGACGCGGTTTCCGAACCTTCTGGTCAATGGCGCGGGCGGCATCGCCGTCGGTATGGCCACCAACATCCCGCCGCACAATCTCGGCGAGGTCGTCGACGCCTGTGTGGCGCTGATCGACAACCCGGCGCTCACCATCGACGACCTCATCAACATCATTCCGGGGCCGGATTTCCCCACCGGCGGCATCATCCTCGGTCGAGCGGGCATCCGGGCGTCCTATCATCTCGGCCGCGGCTCGATCGTGATGCGCGGCAAGGTCACGATCGATACCCTGCGAAAGGATCGCGAGGCGATCATCATCACGGAGATCCCGTACCAGGTTAACAAGGCGAACATGGTCGAGCGGATCGGCGAGCTGATCCGCGAGAAGAAGATCGAAGGGATTTCCGACCTGCGCGACGAATCCGACCGCGAAGGCTTCCGCGTCGTGATCGAACTGAAGCGCGAGGCGATGCCGGACGTCGTGCTGAATCAGCTCTACCGCTTCACGCCGCTGCAGACCAACTTCCCGGCCAACATCCTGGCACTCGATTCCGGCCGCCCGCAGCAGATGAACCTGAAGGACCTGCTGACGATCTTCGTCGCCTTCCGCGAACAGGTGGTGACCCGGCGCACCAAATACCTGCTCGGCAAGGCGCGCGATCGCGCGCACCTCCAGGTGGGCCTGGCCATCGCGGTTGCCAATATCGACGAGGTCATCCGCGTGATTCGTTCGTCGCCGAATCCGGCGGCCGCGCGCGAAACCCTGATGTCGCGCGATTGGCCGGCGCGGGACGTCGAAGACATGATCACGCTGATCGACGATCCGCGTCACCGTATCAATCCGGACGGCACTATCCGCCTTTCGCTGGAGCAGGCGAGGGAAATCCTCGACCTCCGGCTGCAGCGCCTGACCGCGCTCGGCCGCGACGAGATCGGCGAGGAGCTCACCAAGCTCGCCGCCGAGATCTCCGACTATCTCGACATCCTGCGCTCGCGCGCCCGGGTGCAGGCGATCGTCAAGACCGAGCTCGCCGAGGTGAAGGCCGAGTTCGCCACCCCGCGCAGAACTGTTATCGTCGAGCAGGAAGGCGAGGTCGAGGACGAGGATCTGATCCAGCGCGAAGACATGGTCGTGACCGTGTCGCACGCCGGTTATGTCAAGCGCGTGCCGCTGTCGACCTATCGCGCCCAGCGCCGCGGCGGTAAGGGCCGGGCCGGCATGCAGACCCGCGACGAGGATTTCGTCAGCCGCGTGTTCGTGGCCTCGACCCATACGCCGGTCCTGTTCTTCTCCTCGCGCGGCCAGGTCTACAAGGAAAAGGTGTGGCGATTGCCGATGGCCGCGCCGAATGCGCGCGGCAAGGCGCTGATCAACATCCTGCCGCTGGAGCAGGGCGAGCGCATCACCACCATCATGCCGCTGCCGGAGGATGAATCCTCCTGGAAGAATCTCGACGTGATGTTCGCCACCACCGGCGGCAACGTCCGTCGCAACAAGCTGTCCGACTTCGTCGACGTCCGCCGTTCCGGCATCATCGCCATGAAGCTGGAGGAGGGCGAGGCGATCGTCGACGTGCAGATCTGCACCGAGCATGACGACGTGCTGCTGACCGCCGCCGGCGGCCAGTGCATCCGTTTCCCCGTCACCGATGTGCGCGTCTTCACCGGCCGCACCTCGATGGGCGTGCGCGGCATTTCCCTCGCCGAAGGCGACAAGCTGATCTCGCTCGCGATCCTGCGCCATGTCGAGACGACCTCGGACGAGCGCTCGGCCTACTTGAAGATGCGCCGCGCGGTCGCAGGCGAAGCGACCACCGAGGAGCCGGTCGAGACCGAGGCCGAGGAGGCCACAGGCGCGATCCAGCTCTCGCAGGAGCGCTATGTCGATATGTCGGCGCAGGAGCAGGTGGTGCTGACCGTGTCCGAAAACGGCTACGGCAAGCGGACCTCGTCCTACGAGTACCGCACCACAGGCCGCGGCGGCAAAGGCATCGTCGCCATGAGCGTCAACAGCCGCAACGGCAAGCTGGTGGCCTCGTTCCCGGTGGAGGAGGCCGACCAGATCATGCTGGTGACCGACAAGGGTCAGCTCATCCGCTGCCCCGTCGGCGACATCCGCATCGCCGGCCGCTCGACCCAGGGCGTCATCGTGTTCGACACCGCCGACGACGAGCATGTCGTCTCGGTCGAGCATATCGGCGACGACAGCGAGAATGGCGAGAACGGCAACGGCGGCTAATTTAGGAGGAGCGAATCGCATCCTCTCCAACGTCGCGATTCACGCAGCGGAGGGGAAACGCATCAGCCGGGTCCCGACTAGACGCCACATCCGAGACGGGCTCGTAGGAACCGTCCAGGCCTGTCCAAACCGAACCGCAAGCTCGCAGATCACACCGTCATCCAGGAGGTGCCCACCAGCGCTTACGAGAGCCTGTTCGCTTGAGCGAAGAATGTTCACTATACAAATCAAAGAATGCGAAGCCCGCAAAAGCACATCATCCAAGTGCGTCAGATAGCCGAGCAACTGGCGATATTGCGCGAGCGTACGCGAGGACGGGCAAAGGAACGGAGATGACGTGAACGGCAACGGACTGGCTTTTTTGCTGACGGAAAGTAGGTTGGGTGGAGGTTGATGACGGCAGACAATTCTACAGCAATTAACTGTACCACTGTAAGAAGGGGCTTATGCGTCGCGTGGCAAAGCGAGGCAACCCGGACACCTTAAAAGCGTCCCCATCCTCTTTGGGAAGGTATATTGGCGCGCGCACTCTGATGAGTTCTGAGGGCCGAGCATGGCGGGACGTCTTTGTTGAGGTCTTTACACAGGATCACGTTCAGCATCCGATCCTGGTCCCCGCGATAAGCGAGCCAGTCCTCTCGTGGACCGTATCTGGCGATGCAATAGTCGAAGAGCGCGAGTTAGATGGTGAATGGATTGCGCATTCGATCCACGCGGGTGACTTCTATCTGACGCATTCCAACACCCCCTATGAAATTCGCTGGCAGGCAGACCACAGTAAGCCGTTTCACGCAATGCATCTTTATCTGTCGATCTCATTGCTGGAGCGGGTTGCCGAGGTGGTGCTCGGCAAGACAAACGTTAGGGTGACCCTACGTGACGTATCAGGAGGCCGAGACGAGACAATCTCACAGCTTCTTGATCTCATTTATCGTGAACTGGCGTCAAAGGCCGCCGCGAGCCCCATGTATGTCGAAGGGCTCCTGCAGAGCCTTGCCATTCATCTTGTCCGTAACTATGCGAGCGACGGTTCGCATGTCCGCATGCGTAACGCCTTACCCGGATTCAAGCTTCGTCACGCCATCGCCTTCATGGCAAGTCGCCTTGAACAACCGTTTGATCTGGGCGCGCTCGCAAAAGAGACCGCCATGAGTAAGTTTCACTTCAGCAGACTATTCAAGAAAGCAACCGGCCTTACGCCGTCTCAGTACTTCATTAGGCAACGGATTCAGAGAGCGCAGCAGCTGTTGCGTGAGACAGATCTCAACGTCACCGAGATCGGTCTGTCCGTCGGATACTCCAATCCAAGCCATTTCTCCCAGGTCTTTCGTCGTGCAGTTGGTGTGTCGCCCGGCGACTACAGGCTCGCCTGAAACAGACGTACAATTGAAACGCAATATCGCGATAGGGTTCGCAAAAGTCCGACTGATTTCAGGGCTCGGGGTATTCATATCATCTTGCATAGGCGGCCTCGCGTTGCGGAACTGTTCGTCCTTCCGACTTCGCAGGCTTAAGGAACTAAAAGGAGGAGCCATGTCCATTCAATCTGGCGGCATTCCCGTAGACGCATCGCGGCGGGACTTTATCGGAGCCACTTCGTCGCTCGTGGTTGGTGCGGCCGTAGCAGGCATTTCAGCCGCAAGGGCGGATGAACGCCCCGCGATCGCACCCCCGCATGTTGGCCCCGTTAAACTGCTGCAACTTGCGCATCCTCGTGCCGGCGTCAGCATGCAGGAGTTCGACGACCATTGGCGGCACCCGCATGCCACGCTTGTCCGTGACATGCGAGGGAATAGAAAATACATCCAGCATCATCGGCTCGCGAGCTCGGTCTTCAAAGACTCTGATTCGACTTACCTGGCCATCGCAGAAGTCTGGCACGACAGTCTTCCAGCCGCGGACCTCAGCTTAGACCCCCAATTCGTGAAGTTTGTGCGTCCGGACGAACCAAATTTCGTGGACCAGTCCAAACACATCATCACACTGACGTCTGAGGACGTTGTACAGGCAAGCAGGGGCACGATTGCGCCGGACGCTCCCTTCGCTGATCTCTATTGGTCGGACAAGGATGCCAATGTCTACGTTACGCTGACGCAGTTCATTCGTGAACGATCCGTCGATTGGACCCGAGATCAATCACTGGAGCTATCCCGTCGGCTCGGTACGTTTCGGCAAGTGATCAATCGTAGTGTCATGCCACACTCCGAGATGGCTGTTATCCGGCAATTCATCTGGCCAACTCAGTTTATATTCGAGGCCGCTGTATCCGCCGATCGAGACGCCTTTGAAGATCTCAGATCAGTGCCTTCGTCGTTTCTTTATCTGGCCCGTTCGGAGCGAGTGTTCTAGGAAAAGCGCATCGCACCCTCTCCAACGTAGCGATTCGCGCACGTGAGATGGGGGACTCTACCCGAGTGACAGTGGGGACCGGCCAACACGGTCCTCCGTGGTTGGATGTCGATGACGCGAAGAAAGCTGCGAGGCGGCGAGCGGGTTAAGGGGGCGGCAGAGCGTTATCGCTTTTCCTTGTTGCTTCGCCTTGGTAATCTGCGCCTAGGCGGCCTTCGCTAAAGTCGCTACGGTTGCGCTGCGGAGCTATCTGGCGCGCGATGAGGTCCACACTCATTCGAGCGCAGCTTTTGATCGTTCAGGCTTGATACAATGTCGCCACAGCAGGAGCGAACTTCTCGAAATAAATGTTTGCAGGCGGTGAGCCACAGTTCGCTGCGTGCTGTCGAGCGCTTTCGACCATTTCGGGCGGTCCACACAAGTAAACGTCAACATCACCATGATTCAGCGCTTCAGCGCTCAGATGGTCTGTAACGCGCCCGGATAGCTGATGTTGGCTTGCAGGATTCGAGCAGGTCGTGACATAGCTGAGGTTTGGAAGGAGCGCTCGAAGCGCCTCGATCCGCTCGAGCTCGACAAGATCAGCGGGGTCGCGCACGCCGTAAATGAGTCGCACTGGCTGATCGCAGTTTCCCGTCCTGGCAAGGTATTCAAGCATTGACAAGAATGGTCCAACGCCGGTCCCAGCAGCGATGAACAACATTGGCCGTGTGGGTACGCGAAGATAGAAATTGCCAAACGGGCCGTCGAGAACGAGCCGTTCTCCTCGTTTGGCCTTTGCTTTAAGATACACGCTCATCCTGCCGTTCGGCAGATTGCGGATCAGAAACGTTGCCACGTCGCTACCCGGCGCGGAGGTGAATGAATACGGCCGACTTATCCCTTCATCCGGAGTGGTAATGTTGACGTACTGTCCCGGCAAGAACATCGGGAGCTCGCCCTCGAGCGATTTGACCGAAAGCCTAATGCGATGGTCCGATAAAGGCTCGAGATTGACGACTTCGCAAATGGTCCTCTTGGGTTTCACTTTGCAGGCGTCGGACGAAGCCAAGATGTCGATTACCATGTCGCTCCTGGCCTTAGTCTGGCAACAGAGGATATAACCTTCGCTTGCCTCTGCGTCGCTCAACACATCCTTGGACGGCGATCCCAGATCACACTGTCCGGATTGCCGGAAGGCCTTACAGGTGCCGCAAACGCCGTTGGTACAGTCGAGCGGCACATTGACGCTCTGCCGATAAGCCGCGTCGGCGATGCTCTCATTTTCGCCTGCATCGATGAACCTTGTGATTCCGTTTTCGAAGTTAAGAGCTATCCTGGGCATGCATCCGCTCTAATGCCGGTCATCGTTAGACGTGATAGACGTCGATCACGTGGTGGATGTAGTCGTTCTTCAGAATTACCTTCTTCGCTTTGATCATTGGACGTTCACCGGCAATCTCGAGCGTGTAGAAGGAAACTCCAAAATATGTGTCGACGATCTTGTACCGATAGCTGAGCGTCAACCAGTTGAACCTAAGGTCAACCTTTCCATCGCCGTGAGAAAGGATCTCGACATTCGAGATGTTGTGCGATGTCCGTGGCTCGGGGGTGCTTGCGCTCGACCGTTCAGTCTTGATGCGAAACACTCGGTCCTCCAAGCCGCTGCGGCGCGCATAGTAGACCAACGAGATCTCGCTTTGAGGATCCTCAACAAGCCCGTCGTTGTCGTCCCAAGCCGGCATCCAAAAGCTCGCATCGGGAGCATAGAAGGCGAGCCACGCGTCCCAGTTCCGATCATCAAGAGCGCGGGCTTCCGCATAAAGGAACGCCTCAACAGCGGATAGGGAAATAGTGCTCATGCTTGCTCTCCCTTAGCTACAGCCGCGCGAAGTGCCGTAGACCAATGCCTGTGCTGAACGAGAAAAAGGCCTTCGTCTTCGATCTTCACGCCGCTTCTCACCGGATGAAGGTCGATGGCCCGCGCTGCCTCGTCGGCACCTTCAATCCAGTGCGTTGCGCCGCGCGATAAGTCATTCCACCGCATCGAAGAGGCCATGTAGGCCTGTTGGCAAGCACGGAACTCCTCAAGGTCGTCGGGCGTCGCCATTCCGCTGGCATTGAAGAAATCTTCGTACTGGCGAATGCGGCGCGCCCGATGCTCGGCCGGTTCATTCTTCGGCGCGATGCAATAGATCGTCACCTCCGTCTTATCCACGGACAGGGGGCGGCTAACGCGCAGTTGGGAACTCATCTGATCCATCAGATAGAGGTTCGGATAGATGCAGAGATTGCGGAGGTTCTCGACCATCCATTCGGCTTTGGCTCTGCCATGCTTAGCGATAAGTTTCTCCCGCTGAGCATAGGCTGGCCTGCTGGTCGGATCGGCCCACCGAGACCAAAGGACCAAGTGGCCGTTGTTGAACGAATAGTATCCTCCTCTCTGCTTGGCAAATTTGCTCACGTCGGCTGCCTTAACGTCATCCGATTCCGCGCTGCGACGGCCTGTCGTCGCAACGTAATTCCAATGCACTGAGGACACATGATAACCGTCGGCACCGTTCTCGGTCTGCAACTTCCAATTGCCGTCGTAGATGTAGCTGGATGAGCCGCGTAGCACCTCCAGTCCGTCAGGCGCCTGGTCGATCATCATGTCGATGATCTTTGTTGCCTCACCGAGAAATTCGGGCAACGGCTGCACATCCGGATTGAGACTCCCAAACAGAAAGCCCCGATAGGATTCGAACCTCGCAACCGTCTTCAAATCGTGGGAGCCGTTGCTGCCGAATTGGTTCGGATAGCCGGCGCCGTCTGGATCCTTCACTCTCAGCAATTTACCGGCATTGCTGAACGTCCAGCCGTGAAACGGGCAGGTAAATGTCGACTTGTTGCCGCGCTTGTAGCGGCAAAGCATCGCACCACGATGACTGCAAGCATTGATGAAAGCGCCAAGTTCGTTGTCTTTGTTGCGTGTTACAAAGACGGGCTGCCGCCCCATCCAGGTCGTGAAATAGTCGTTCCGGTCTGGAATCTGGCTCTCATGCGCGAGATAGACCCAGTTACCCTCAAACAAATGCTCCATTTCCAATTCGAAGAGTTCCTTGTCGGTAAAGATCGTGCGGTCACAACGAAACAACCCGTTCGTGGAATCCTCAATCAATGCCGCGTCAAGACGCTCAATGATGCTCGCTGCCATGGGCCTGACCTCGTCAATTACCTGC
This sequence comes from Bradyrhizobium sp. LeoB3, assembly GCF_055456055.1. Classification (NCBI taxonomy): domain Bacteria; kingdom Pseudomonadati; phylum Pseudomonadota; class Alphaproteobacteria; order Hyphomicrobiales; family Nitrobacteraceae; genus Bradyrhizobium; species Bradyrhizobium sp. LeoB3. The sequence goes on along the minus strand of NZ_JBVBEF010000054.1, from coordinate 34,502 downwards.
GTCGGTTGATGATCGATGATGTATTGCAACTATCGACGATACGGCCCCGACTCTACGGCCGGATTCCCCATCCGTCGTGAGACTCTCGCGCCCGTTCCAGATGGACACACGCGCACAATGCTGATCAGCGGTCGTGAGGCGGCAAGGAGCTTCCATACAAACCGGTCGGCCTCACACCCATTTCTCGGGGAGGTGATCATCTGTGATCCAAAAAATAGTTTGGTCTTGTTATCTTTAGTATGCGGCCTGAAACGTTCTCCGTTTGAGGACGCTTTTGTTGACCTATGTTTAAGAGCGCTTTTCTACCCATCGAGAACGCTTGATAGAGGCGGCGGCGGTGCACTCAAGCAGCGAATTTCTCACAATCCCAAGTATGGACTACGAGGAGTGGCAATGTACTGTCCTATCGATATGCGGGCGGTACACGCCGAGCATGATCGAGCCCAGCGCCTTTTCGGGTCGAGTGCAGGCCCGAAGTATCTACGGCTTGAGGGCCGTTGACCTCAGTTGCAGCGCCCATCGGTTCGAGCGAACGAACCGGGACGTCCGTGCTGACGCGAAGGATCACTACTACGCGGTGTTTCAGATGAGCGGTCGCTCTGGAATAATTCAGAACGATCAAACCATAGAACTCAGCGTCGGTGATGTCGCACTCGTGGATGCAGCCCGACCCATAGCGTATGTGTCTGAGGAAGAAGGTAACCACTGGGCCTCCGTGCAACTGCCGCGCGGTACCCTCTTGTCTTACCTTGGTTTGGAGCCGCGGTGCCCGCTTCAATCCGGCGAAATCGCTGCCGCACGACAACTCCGTCGACTGCTGCAAGATAGCGCTGAAGACGAGCAATCAATGTCCCATTCGACCAAGGATTATATGCGTCTAGCGCTCTTGGACTTATTGGGCGCGTTATTCGCCCCCTCCGAGCCAGGACATAGTTCAGTTCACACGGAGAGGCTGTTTGGACATATCTGCGACATCATTAGGGAGCGTTTTGCCGATCCTGATTTTGGCCCCGGCGACGTCGCCCGCGAGGCCCGAATCTCCCTACGCTATGTTCAGAAGCTCTTTACAACGAGAAATTCGACCTGCAGCCGATACATAAACTCGGTCCGCCTCGAGCGTGCGGCATTTCTGTTGAAACGACGATCGTTTCTGAAAACCGGCCAGCCCATTCGCGAGATCGCGTACGCGAGCGGATTCGGCGACTATGCTTATTTCAATCGATCGTTTCGCAGACAGTTCGGACAACATCCGAGTTCTCTCTTGCGAGATCCCAGTTAGCTCGATCCACACGGCAACAATCTGACAAGCGTCTTCAACACGACATTTGGGAGGCTAAGGCGACTGGTCCGATGGCGTCCAACAAGCGACGTGCGGAAATAGAGTCATTGTTTATCTGTCGCGTGATCGGCCTCCCGCTAACCGTCCGAGCGGTGGCAGACTCGCGCTCAGGTCGCTGTTTTGTGTCCAGTAATCTGGCTACCGATGCTACGAGGTTTCAAGCCACTATCAAACGTCATCAGCGATGAAAGCAAATACCTGCGAAATTGCGATTTAGGCGACCGGCAATGTCGCGGCCGTTAAGTTTATAGTCGTTTGATCTTCCGCCGAATATGCCCGGTCTTGAATCCGGAAACGACTTGATCGTCTTACAGTCGTAACCACACTAGGGCGCGTTTGCAATCATCCACTAACCGCCGCGCCATAGTGTTGCGCACTGTTCAGTCGAACATCGCATAGGATCATGGTCTTGAACCGCCGCAATCATCCTTTCCCCATCGGGCTCGCGCTGGGCGGACCAGCGAGCCTCATCAGGGTCAGTGCCGAAGGCGCAACACAGCCGGCTCGCACACGACTGTCGCTCAATGAAAACCCGTTCGGTCCCTCGCCGCTGGCTCTTGCGGTGGTTCGCGACGAGCTTAGCGAACTCTGCCGCTACGGTCGGGAACTCGGTGACATCCTTACGCAAAGGATCGCCGCGCGCGAAGGTTTATCAATGGACGAGGTTATGATCGGGGATATCCTTGAGCCACTCGGATTTCGTCTCGCTCAGGACGGCCCAAGCGGAGGAGAGTTCATCTACTCTGAGCCGGGTTACACCGCGCTGGTGGATGCAGTGCTCCCCAGCGGCGGCGTCGTGATCGGTGTGCCGCTCAATCATGAGCTCGAGAATGATCTTCCAGCCATCGCCTCCAAGGTGAACGAGCGGACTCGGGCAATCTATCTGGTTAACCCTCATAACCCTTCCGGCACGGTCAGTGATACCGTGAACTTTATCGCTTTTGTTCGCGAGATGTCGAAACGAACGCTTGTCATTGTCGACGAAGCCTATCTGGAATTCGATTCCGATTTCGAAAAGCGAACGGCTATGGGCCTCGTCCGAGACGGCGAGAACGTGGTCGTGTTCCGAACTTTCGACAAGATCTTCGGATTGGCCGGTCTTGGGGTCGGTTATGGCATCGCGGCCAAAGCGCTTGCCACTTCGCTCAAGAACGCCGGGTGGGATCCGCGGACGCGGTAGATCGCCTTTCGCTTGCGGCGGCATTGGCAAGCCTCCAGGATGCCAGCTATGTGACGACAACGCGCGCAAAGGTCGCCGCGGAGCGGGGCAAATGGCATGAGCTGCTGAGCAGCATGAGGCTCCGGCATTCAGATTCGCGGGGAAATTTCGTCTTCTTCGAGACCGGACATCCACACCACGAAATCGCTGCCGCAATGCGCGCTAAAGGCATCGAGGTCGGCCGCGCTTTCCCGCCACTTGACGATTGGGTCCGAATTTCGATCGGCCTGCCGCACGAGAATGCAATGGCACGGGCCGTCATCGCCGAGCTGTTGCGGTAAGGATCCTCGGCGAGCCTCACGGACTCGCGTAGCATGTCACCTCAAAGCTGACATCGGCATTCAGTACGAGTTAATCGATAGCTGTGATTGCAGGCAATGGCTTTGCGATTGCGGCCTGCTGCCCAGCCAGTCAGATCTCGATTTCCGTCCCGAACTCCACCACCTGTCCGGTCGGCACGCCGAAGAACGCCGCGGTGCGTTCGGCGTTGCGTTGCAGGAATGCGAAGATTGATTCCCGCCAAACCCACATGCCCGGAACGTCCTCGCGCGGGATGATGGTCTCGCGGCCGATATAGTAGGTGACGTCGGAAAGATCGATGCCGGGCAGCTTGCCCTGCCGGCAGGCGAGTTGCAGGCCCTCATAGATGGTCGGGTATTGCATGAAGCCGTAGTGCAGGATCACCCGCGTGATGCCCGGGATGATGTCGATGATCTCGGCGCGGTCGTCCTCGGAAATGCGCGGGGATTCCTCGATCTGCACGGTGACCAAAAGAACGCGTTCGTGCAGGACGTGGTTGTGCTTGACGAATTGCGTCAGTGCGAGCGGCACGCCGCTCGGCGCGGCTGCGAGGAACACGGCAGTGCCCGGCAGCCTGGCGCGGCACTTGGTGATCGCGGTCTCGATCAAATCCTCTTCCGGCTGGCGCAGTCTTGCGCGGGCGCGCTCGACCAGTTTTACACCGCCGCGCCAGGTGAGCATCAGGAACGCGATCAAGCCTGCAAGCAGCAGCGGAAACCAGCCGCCTTCGTGCAGCTTGGTCGAGTTGGCCGCGAAGAAGATGAGGTCGATGACAAGGAAGAAACCGTTGACGGCGAGCACGATCAGCGGCGAGTAGCCCCACTGGATCGCAACCAGCGCCGCCAGCAGCGTGGTGATCGCCATCAACAAGGACACCGCGATGCCATAGGCGCCGGCGAGGGCATCCGAAGTGCCAAAGCCCAGTACCGCGCCGAGCGTCGCGGCGGCGAGCAGCCAGTTCACCAGCGGCACATAGATCTGACCGATCGCGTCGCTGGTGGTGTGGAGGATGTGCATCCGCGGCAGGAAGCCGAGCTGGATCGATTGCTGGGTCAGCGAGAACACGCCCGAGATGATCGCCTGGGAAGCGATCACGGTGGCGATCGCGGAGAAAGCGACCAGCGGGTAGTGCAGCCAGTCGGGCGAGAGCTGGAAGAACGGATGGTCCAGCGCGCCCGGATCGGTGATCAACAGCGCGGCCTGCCCGAAATAATTGAGCACCAGCGCGGGCAGGCAGACGGCGAACCAGGCGAGCCGGATCGGAAACCGCCCAAAGTGCCCCATGTCGGCGTACATCGCCTCACCGCCCGTGACCGCGAGAAAAGCTGCGCCGAGCATGGCGAAGCTGATGTGGAAATTCTGGTGGATCAGGAAATTGAAGGCATAGAACGGGCTGAGTGCCGCGAGCACTGCCGGCGCCTGGACGATGCCATGGATGCCGAGCGCCGCGAGAACAAGGAACCAGCCGAGCATGACCGGTCCGAAAATCCGGCCGATGAAGCCGGTGCCCTGCTTCTGCATCGCGAACAGGCCAACCAGAATTACGATGGTGATCGGCACCACCGCCGGCGCCAGCGATGGCGCGTCCACCTTTAATCCCTCGATCGCGCTCAAGACCGAGATCGCCGGGGTGATTGCGCCGTCGCCGTAGAGCAGGGCGGCGCCGATGAGGCCGACGACCAGAAGCTGCGCACGCCAGGTGCCCGGCTGGGCATGGCGCGCGTGCAGCAGCGCCAATATCGCCACGATCCCGCCTTCGCCGCGGTTGTCCGCGCGCAGGATCAGGAGCGCGTATTTGATCGAGATGATCAGGATCAGCGCCCACAGGATCAGCGATACCACGCCCAGGACGGCGTTCGGCGCGATCGTGCCGCCATGGGCGGCCGCCCTGGCAGCCTCCTTCAATGCATACAGGGGACTGGTCCCGATATCGCCATAAACGACGCCAAGCGCGCCGATGGTTGTTGCAAGAGGAAGGGGGCTCGGCGGATGGCCTGAGGCGATGGCGGGCGTGCTTGACATCAGCGAGACCCCCGATTGCACCGCGCCGACCGGATCATCCTCAAGGGCGCGACCAAACGGCAGTCTGCGACGAGACGTCGCAAATTACCACTATGTTCCTACGGAGGGGGGGGCCGGGGTTACGGCGTGCGATCGGCGGTGACGAGGCGGGCTTCGCGAACGCCGCTCTGGGTACCGGCGTTCCGGAGGCAGGAAGCGTCAAAGTTCGGCCAGTTCTGCTGCGCACAGTGATCGTTGCCCGCGGGGCGGATGTCCAGCCGGTCAGCCTTGGCAAGAGCGCGGGGCACGCTGGCCTCGACCTGGGGCGCAAAGCCGGGAAGAACGGTGAGAGCGGCGGCAATGAAGGCGGCAACGGCGACGGCGGAAAGTGCCTTGATCATGACGGTTCCCTGTCAGTGGGCCTTGGTGGCCCGTCGTTTCGTTGGCGGGAGTGATAGAGGCCGCCCGTTTCCCGCTGTCTTCGCGGGGGGCGAAAATGATTTCGTTGCCTCGGGATTTTGTTTCGTCCGCGCCAGATGGATGAAACATTGGGGTTCAGGGCCGCCTTGGAACCCGGCTGGCTTGCCGGCCAGCCCCGGGCAGGCTAGAGGGGGATATGCCTCGCACCGCGCTTTATCCCGGCTCGTTTGACCCGGTCACCAACGGCCATCTCGACGTGGTCAAGCACGCCGTCGTCCTCTGCGACCGCCTGATCGTCGCCATCGGCGTCCATCCGGGGAAGAAGCCGCTGTTTTCGGTCGACGAGCGCCTGGTGATGCTGCAGGAGGTATTCGGCCCCGTCGCCGCCAAAGCCGGCTGCGGCTTCGATTGCATCACATTCGATGACCTGGTCGTCACCGCGGCGCAGCGCGCCGGTGGTACGATTCTGATCCGGGGCCTGCGGGACGGCACCGACCTGGACTACGAGATGCAGATGGCCGGCATGAACGAAGCCATGGCGCCCGAGGTGCATACCGTTTTCCTGCCGGCCTCGCCGGCCGTCCGGCCGATTACGGCGACCCTGGTGCGCCAGATCGCCGGCATGGGCGGCGATGTCTCCAACTTCGTGCCCAAAGCCGTTGCCGCCCGCCTCAAGGCCAAATTCGCCAGCTAGCTCTCGCGCTCTTCTCAGACATCCGTTCCGGAGTTTTCATGATCCGAATCCTCGCTGTTCTCGCCGCGCTCCTTTGTGTGGCTCCCGCGGTCGCGCAGCCCCTGCCGGCCAATCTGGACAAGGCCAATGCGATCGTGATCGACACCAGCAAGGGCCGCATCGTCATCAAGCTCAGGACGGACATCGCGCCGCAGCATGCCGAGCGCATCAAGCAGCTCGCGCGCGAGGGCTATTACAACAACGTGCCGTTCCACCGCGTGATCGACGGCTTCATGGCGCAGACCGGCGACGGCCAGAAATTCGACGGCACCGGCGGCTCGAAATACCCGAACCTGAAGCAGGAATTCTCGAACGTGCCGTTCAAGCGCGGCATCGTCGGCATGGCTCGGCGCGGCGACAGCGTCGACAGCGCCAACTCGCAGTTCTTCATCATGTTCGCGGACGGGTCGAGCCTGAATGGCCAGTACACTGTGATCGGCGAGGTCGTGTCCGGCATGGATGTGGTCGACAAGTTGAAGAAGGCCCCCGCAGGCTCCCCGAGCGGGGCGGTAACCGATCCCGACAAGATGGTGAAGGTGCAAGTCGCATCCGACGTCAAGTGAGGCTTGCCGATGCTGCGCGGCAAACCATTTCTCTGGTTTGCAGCGCCGCTGATGCTGCTTGCCTGCACGGCGCGGGCGCAGCCGGCGCCCGAGAAGCTTGATACGCTCAAGGACCTTTTCATAAAGCTGCACAGTTGCTTCAAGCCGCCGCCGCTGTCGCAGGCCAACCCGATCGACATCACCGTGATCGTCAGCTTCACCCGCCAGGGCGCGATCCTCGGCCGTCCCAGGATCACCTATGAGACGGCGGAGGCCAGCGAGAATGACCGGTTGCAATACCGCATCGCCGTGATGCAGGCCTTGGAACGTTGCACGCCGTTGCCATTTACCGATGCACTGGGCGGCGCGGTTGCCGGCCGGCCGATGGCGATCCCTTTCCGAACCCGCAAACGTCAACCCGAAGCCAAAGAGAGGCGAGCATGGCTGTTACCGAAAATACTTTGATCCTCGAGACCACCCAGGGTCCCGTCACCATCGAGATGCGCCCTGATCTCGCGCCGAACCACGTCGCCCGCATCAAGGAATTGGTGCGCGAGGGCTTTTACGACGGCATCGTGTTCCACCGCGTGATCGAGGGCTTCATGGCCCAGACCGGTTGCCCCCATGGCACCGGCACGGGCGGCTCCGGAAAGAAGCTGAAGGCCGAGTTCAACAAGGAGCCGCATGTCCGCGGCACCGCCTCGATGGCGCGCGCCGCCAACCCGGATTCCGGCGACAGCCAGTTCTTCATCTGCTTCGACGACGCCGCCTTCCTCAACGGCCAGTACACGGTCTGGGGCAAGGTCACCGAGGGCATGGAGAACGTCGACAAGATCAAGCGCGGCGAGCCGGTGCAGAACCCGGACAAGATCGTCAAGGCAAGGATGGCTGCCGACGCGACAGCCTGACACTCAATCGTCATACCCGGGCTTGACCCGGGTATCCATCGCTCTTCAGAAGAGTCTTTCCTAGGAGATGGATTGCCGGGTCAAGCCCGGCAATGACGGCTAGAAGATGCGCACCGACCTCTTTGACTTCGACCTCCCGCCTGAACGGATCGCGCTGCGGCCTGCGAGTCCGCGCGACGCCGCGCGGATGCTGGTGGTGCAGGGGGACGGCGTGCTGCGCGACCGCACCGTGGCCGAGTTGCCGCAATGGCTCGAGCCGGGCGACCAGCTCGTGGTCAACGACACCAAGGTGATCGCGGCGCAATTGAAGGGCCGCCGCATCGGCCGCGAGACCGAACCGAAGATCGAGGCGACGCTGATCAAGCGGCTCGACGGTTCGCGCTGGCAGGCGCTGGTGAAGCCGGCGAAGAAATTGGCGGAAGGCGACACTGTCCGCTTCGGCAATGAGGGCAAGGTCTGCCTGCTTGGACATCTCGATGCGCAGGTCGAAGCCAAGGGGCAGGAAGGCGAGGTGACGCTGTCATTCTCCTTCCACGGGCCCGCGCTCGACCAGGCCATCGCCGATCTCGGTAGCCCGCCGCTACCGCCTTACATCGCCTCGAAGCGCACGCCAGACGATCAGGACGCCGCCGATTACCAGACCATGTTCGCGGCCAATGAGGGCGCCGTCGCAGCCCCGACCGCGGGCCTGCATTTCACGCCGGCGCTGGAAGCTGCACTACGTGGCCACGGCGTCGATATTGTCAGACTGACCCTGCATGTCGGGGCAGGGACATTCCTGCCGGTGAAGGTGGACGACACCTCCGAGCACAGGATGCATTCCGAATGGGGCTGCGTCTCCGTAGAGACCGCCGCCGCGCTGAACGCGGCGCGCGCCAAAGGCGGGCGCATCGTCGCAGTGGGCACCACCTCGCTGCGGCTACTCGAAAGCGCGGCGAGGGAGGATGGCACGATCCAGCCATTCACCGGCGACACCGCGATCTTCATCACGCCCGGCTACCGCTTTCGCGCAGTCGATATCCTGCTGACCAATTTCCATCTGCCGCGCTCGACCCTGTTCATGCTGGTGTCGGCCTTCTCCGGCCTCGAGACGATGAAGCAGGCCTATGCGCATGCCATCGCTGCGGGCTATCGCTTCTATTCGTATGGCGACGCGTGTCTGCTGTTTCGCGCGCACGAGGGACGCGAGTTTCTGTAGGGTGCTACGCGCTCGCGCTGCCAGTTGATGTGCCCTCGCCCCTTGTGGGAGAGGGCTGCTCCGCTGCTGCTATTTGACTCATTCGGGTGAGGGGTTGCCTCCGCGGGCACGGTCGCCCGTGGAGACAACCCCTCATCCGGCGCTTCGCGCCACCTTCTCCCGCAAGGGGAGAAGGGAATGAGCGTCAACGGCTCTTGCGGCGGGGCGGTTCGAGGATCACCTGCTTCAGATCCAGTCCGCTGACGATGATGACCACGAAGCTCAGCTTGCCGCGTTCGCGTGTCAGGCCTCCGCTGATCGCCTTGCCCGAGGCGGCCCGTTCCGCCACGCGCACCGCGTCCGACAACTGCTGGTCAACACCCGACAGCGAAGCAATGTTGGTGCGGTCCTCCGCATTGAGTTCTTTCAGGGACGACACCAGCCGATCCGTCGAGATCTCGCCGGTGGCAGCATCGATGGCATGTTCCCAGAGCTGGCCGTCATGAAACGTCCGGACCCGGTACACCGGCGCACCTGACCCCCCATCGAAGCTGACATCGGAGGTCCTCGCGCCGGCGTGCGCCCGCTCGGCGATCTCGATGGCCCGGCTGAGCGACACCTGGGCGGTCCGGAACAGCTCAATTTGATGGGCGACCGCCTTGTCGTCAGACTCCGTTGCCTGCTCCTGGCCGGAGGAAGCCTCAGGAGCAGAAGGTGCGGCGACAGTGAAGGAGGGTGCGGATGCGAGCAGCGTCAGCAGACCGATCACGAGCAGGTGCCGTGTCGTTCTGGACTCTGTGCCCGTGGCGAGCGTGCGCGGATTCACCATCGATCCTCCTCCGTGGCGCGAAGCATCTGTTTCGCAGCCATGCGTCTCCCATCATTTGGGACTTCGATCCGGCATTTTTGAGTTCCGAACCGAGATCACATCGCGGCATTTTTCGCTCAACCGCCGCTTATTTGCGTGAAGGCACGAAACAATCTCTTCGGTGTTCGGGATGGAACCGGAGCAGAACCGAAAGACATCGGGCGTGCAGGCCTCGCGCTTTTCCGGCGTTCCCCGACCTTCTGCATCGGCTCGCGATGCGCATGACAGCGCCGTGATCGCAAGACCGACGGCCATGAGCTGGACGCTTCTTTGCAATAGGGCGGGGGCCAATGAGAGGATCCTTGCTGGTCCGGACGACTATCGCGCGTCGCGTTCGTGCGCCGAAAGGACACGGCCGACCCGTGTCCGGGTCGGCCGTCCGAACAGCGCAAGCCAGGCTTGGGGGCCAGGAAGACACAGGTTGCGCCGATCGAAGTCTGCGACGGCGTGAGCACTGGGTGACATCAGGTGCGGCTGACATCGCCGGCTCACTTAATTAAACTGTACTGTATCGTTTAGTTGTCGTCAACAGTGCTCCGACGCCGATAGCCGCCCAAATCGCGGGGCAGCCCGCAGCGCCGGGCATGGCTTATCGAGATGTCAGCGGGACGGGCGGGTCCGTGCGCCGGATTTCTGCGGCCGACCGCCAGATCCGCCGATGCCGGTCATCAAAAGCCGCAAGGACGCCCGCAAGCGTTTTTCCTCAGCCTTCCGGTCAATCGGAATGCCGTTGGTCGCCTGCCGGAAGGTGTGGCCGACGGTGATGTTGATATAGACCTCGGCGGCGGTCGTCGTGTCCTCGATCTGGACCGCTCGCTCGGCGACCAGGCGATCAAACAGACGGGTCATCGTCGAAACGGCTTTCAGGTAGCCTTCTTCCTCCGCGAGCCTTGCGAGCTCGGGGAAATTGGTTGCCTGCGCCGCCACGATGCGGCTCAGAGCCCCCGGCTCGGGCCCACTGATCAAATCGAGCATCTGCCGCGCGAGGTCGAGGAGAACTTGCTCGACGGAAACGCCGGAAACATCGCTGCACTGCATTTCCGCCGCTGTCGAGAGCGGAGAGAGCCAGCGCGCAATCTCGCGCCGCAGCACGGCCTCGAACAGGCTGCGCTTGTCGCGATAGCGGGCGTAGACGGTGGGCTTGCTGACCCGCGCCGTTTCAGCGACGGCGTCGATCGACGTCGCCTCGAAGCCGCGCTCCAGAAAAAGCCGGGTGGCAACCTCGATCAGCCGCAGGTCGCGCTGGATGGCGGCCCTTTTTGTCGGGCGGCCGCCGCGGGATTTCGCAGCGCTTTGCCGTGCCGCCCGTGCCATTAACCTCGTCAGTGGTTCCGTCCTCTCGGCGCTACTGTACCTCAGCTCTATATCGCGCCTCCGTGCAGCCGTCATCGCCAATCTGCCGGCGGCACCGGCCTCATGCCATCACGCGCTCGGGCAACAGCTCCGCGATCTGGACCGCGTTCAGCGCTGCGCCCTTCAGGAGCTGGTCGGCCGCCACGAAGATCGAGATCGAATGGCCGCTCGGGTCGCTCAGATCCTTGCGGATGCGGCCAACCAGCACGTCGTCCTGGCCGGAGGCATCGATCGGCATCGGGAAGTAATTTGCGGCGCGATCGTCCACGATCCGCACGCCGGGCGCGGCGGCAAGCAGCGCGCGCACCTGGTCCTCGCTGATCGGCTTCTCGCATTCGAAGGTGATGGCCTCGCAATGCGCGCGCAGCACAGGGACGCGGACGCAGGTGACGCCGACTGCGATGCGGTCGTCCTCGAAGATCTTGCGGGTCTCCTTGATGACCTTGGTTTCCTCGTCGTTGTAGCCGGTTTCGGGATCGACGGCGGTGTTGTGGTTGAACAGGTTGAATGCGTAAGGATGCGGCATCACCTTCGGCGTATAGACCTGACCGTTCAGATTGGCGCGGGTCGATTCCACCAGCTCCTCCATGGCTGCGGCGCCGGCGCCGCTCGCGGCTTGATAGGTCGAGATGATCACGCGCTTGATCCGGTTCTTCTGATGGATCGGCCACAGCGGCACGAGCGCGGTGATCGCCGCGCAGTTCGGGACGGCGATGATGCCCTTGTGCTCGCGGATGCGGGACGCGTTGATCTCCGGGATCACCAGCGGCACGTTCGGGTCCATGCGGAAGGCGGAGGAGTTGTCGACGACAACGGCGCCGGCCTTCACCGCAAGCGGTGCGAACTTCTTCGAGACGCCGCTGCCGGCCGAGAACAGGGCGATGTCGACGCCCTCGAAGGAGCGCTCGTTGAGCTCCTCGATGACGACCTTTTGGCCGCGGAAGTCGATGGCCTTGCCCGCCGAACGGCTGCTCGCCAGCGGCTTCAGCTTGCGCACGGGGAAGCCGCGCCGGTCCATGGTGGCGATGAACTCGGCACCGACGGCGCCGGTCACGCCGGCAATGGCAACTACGGGATCGTTCTTCACGGAAGTCTCCATCAGATTTGGGCAATAAAAAAGCCCCGGACCTTCATCAGGCGGGGCTTCGGTTTGAGATGATGCGGTCGGTCCGACTACACGCGCACGCCTCCCAAGGCCCCGGAGAGCTTTTTGGTCGTGGTGGTGCGTTTGGTCGCGGTCATCATGGTGTTGGAACTTATGCGGGAGAGTTTTTGCGCCGTCAACGGCTTTGCGGCAGAAAAACGACGTCGGCGCGGTTGAACGAGCCACGCTGGCGCGCCATAAGCGGCCGCATGAGCCTTCCCAATCATTTCGAATTGCTCGCAATTGACGGCAATGCCCGTACTGGCCGGCTGACCACGCCGCATGGCGTGGTGCGCACGCCGGCATTCATGCCGGTCGGCACGGCCGGCGCGATGAAGGGCATGCACTGGCGCGAGGTGCGCGACGCCGGCGCCGACATCGTGCTCGGGAACACCTATCATTTGATGCTGCGGCCGGGTGCCGAGCGCATCGCAGCCCTCGGCGGGCTGCAGACGTTCACCGGCTGGAACGGGCCGATGCTGACGGACTCCGGCGGCTTCCAGGTGATGTCGCTGTCGGAGCTGCGCAAGGTCAGCGAGAACGCGGTGACCTTCCGCTCGCATATCGATGGCGCCAAGGTCGAGCTGTCGCCGGAGCGCTCGATCGAGGTGCAGCGATTGCTCGGCTCTGACATCGCGATGCAGATGGATGAATGTGAGCGATTGCCGGCGGAGCGCGACGATATCGAGCGCGCGATGCGGTTGTCGCTGCGCTGGGCCGAGCGCAGCAAGCGCGCGTTCGAGACTGCACCCGCCGGCTACATGCTGTTCGGCATCGTGCAGGGCGGTGATGTGCCGGAGCTGCGCCGGCAGAGCGCCGAGGCGCTGGTCGAGATCGGCTTTCACGGTTACGCGATCGGCGGGCTCGCGGTCGGCGAGCCGCAGGCGGTGATGCTGGCGATGATCGAGGAGACTGCGCCGGCGCTGTCAGCGGATCGTCCGCGCTATCTGATGGGCGTCGGCACGCCCGACGACATCCTCGAAGCGGTGGCGCGCGGCATCGACATGTTCGACTGCGTGATGCCGACGCGGAACGGACGTCATGGCGTGGCGTTCACCCGGTTCGGGCCGGTGAACCTGCGCAACGCACGACACGCCGACGATTCGCGTCCGCTGGACGAAGAGAGCGCGTGGCCTTCCGCGCGCAACTATTCGCGCGCCTATCTGCATCACCTCGTGAAATCGGGTGAGACGCTCGGTGCTATGCTGCTATCGGAAATCAACATCGCCTATTACCAGCAGCTCATGCAGGACATACGCGCCGCGATCGCGGGCGGAAGTTTTGAGGACTTCCAAAACCAAACGCGCGCCGATTGGGCGCGCGGTGACATCGCCGCCAGATAGGGCTTAGTTGCAGACGAAGCGCTTGACCGCGTGCTTGGTCACGAAACCGTAACCGCAGGTGTCGCAGGTCCAGAGATAGCTGATGATGCTGTCGTACAGATAGGCAGACGCTTCCGCGGCTATCATGGTGTCTGCACACACCGGGCAGGTCGGCAGATCGCAGCCGCGCGGATTCGGACGAACCGCAATGGTCGACGGGATTTCAGCGATTGCTGTCATCGTGACCTCCTGGCGATCTGTGGGGAGCTTAACTTAGGGGTAACTTATACACCGATTTATTTGACGTTGTCGCAACACAAATGCGTTGGTTTATCGCTATTTAGAAACATTTCGCTATTGCGATGCAGCGATTTGTTAATCGATCGTTTCCCTTCTTGCGCTGCGGTGGGCCCTGTTCCTAACTAACGAGAACCGCGATTTTCGCGGCACATTTGCACAGGAGCCCCGTGATGGATGCGCCTTCAACTACGCGTGCAGTGCAACGGCCGGGACGAGGGCTGGTCTATGACTCCATTGTGGACGCGATCGGCAACACGCCGATCGTCCGCCTGCGCCGGTTGCCGCAGGCGCATGGCGCGCACGCGACGATCCTCGCCAAACTGGAATATTTCAATCCGGCGGCGAGCGTGAAGGATCGCATCGGCGCGGCGATGATCATCGCGATGGAGAAGGCCGGCATCATCAATGCCGACACCGTGCTGATCGAGCCGACCTCGGGCAATACAGGCATCGCGCTGGCGTTCGTCGCGGCCTCGCGCGGCTATCGGCTGAAACTGGTGATGCCGGAATCGATGTCGATCGAGCGCCGCAAGATGCTGGCGTTCCTTGGCGCCGAGCTCGTGCTGACGCCGGCAGCGCAGGGCATGAAAGGCTCGATCGCGGCCGCCGAAGAGCTTGTGCGCACGACGCCGAATGCGGTGATGCCGCAGCAGTTCAAGAACCTCGCCAATCCGGAGATCCATCGCCGCACCACCGCCGAGGAGATCTGGAACGATACCGGCGGGAACATCGACTACTTCGTTGCGGGAGTCGGCACGGGCGGCACCATCACCGGCGTCGGGCAGGTCCTGAAGCCGCGCAAGCCCTCGCTGCGCATCGTCGCCGTCGAGCCCGAGGAAAGCCCGGTGCTGTCAGGCGGCCAGCATTCGCCGCACAAGATCCAGGGCATCGGCGCCGGTTTCATTCCTGATATCCTCGATCGTTCCGTGATCGACGACATCGTCAAGGTCAACAGCACCACCGCGATCGAGATGTCGCGCGCGCTGGCGCGCAACGAAGGCATTCCCGGCGGCATCTCTTCCGGGGCGGCAATCGCCGCGGCGCTTGAGATCGGCAAGCGGCCGGAAGCTGCGGGAAAGACCATCCTGGCCGTGGTGCCGTCGTTCGCCGAGCGCTATCTGTCGACGGCGCTGTTTGAGGGGATTTAGCAATGGCCGATCAACCGAGGCGACCGCGCACGCTGAACGACGCCCGCAGCGAGGCGGAAGCGGCGTTCAAGCGCGCCACCACGAAGGTGGCCGAAGCGCCGCCCAAGAAGAATGCCGCTCCCGGCGTGCGCGAGCAAGTTACGCTGCGCATCGACCAGGACGTGCTGGAGTGGTTCCAGGAGGGCGGCCCGGGCTGGCAGGACCGCATCAACGAGGCGCTGCGCAAGGCGGCGGGGAAGTAGCTCCGACGAGGAGCCGCCAGAAATTGAAAAGCCCGGCGTGAGCCGGGCTTTTCGTTGAACGTTTCAAGGGCGTTAGCGACGGAACGCACCGCCCAGCATGCCACCCACGACGCCGCCGACGAAGGCGGCTCCCGGATCGATGCCACCGCCGTGATGGCGGGGGGGAGGGGGAGCGCTGCTGCCACCACCGCTGCTGGCGCGACGGCGCGGACGCTCTTCATCGCTCGAGCTCGTCGACGTGGTCGCCACGACCTCGGTCAGCAGCGCCAACTCGAGCTCGACGTCCGAGCTCGGCGCGGCCGCAACCGCGGTCGATGCCGCAGGCGTGCCCGCCGCGGTGGCCGGGTTGTTCGCCGGCGCGCCGTTGAGATAGACCGAGCCGATCAGGTTGGTGTGGCCCCAGGGCAACTGGCCCTTGCTGGTCTCCTCGTTGACCTGGGCGCGGACCTTGGTCATCGCCTGCTGGATCTCGACGCCGGGCTGGGTGATGTTGGCGATCAGCGCGCGCGTGAACGGGCTGTTGGTGCCTTCCTGGCCGTCGAGCGCGGTCTGGCCCGGGCCGGTTGCGAACGCGATCAGCGTGCCTTCGCCGGATTTCATTTCGGCAAGGCCGGTCTGCACGTTGACGCTGCGGGTCGCCGAGTTCGACTTGATCTTGGCGGCGAACGGATTGTCGCGGCAGGCATCGAGGAACACCAGCTTGACCTTGGCGTCGCTCATGGTCTGGTCGAGCGTGAGGTCGATGTTGATGGCAGAGCCCAGCTTGACGTCCATCTCCGACTTGATGTCGGCATCGACGGGCAGAAGATAGTTGGTGCCACTGATCGCGATGCCGTGGCCGGCATAGTAGAACACCGCGATGTCGGCTCCTTGCGCCTTCTTGCCGAAGTCGAGCAGCTTCTCGGTCATCTTGTCGCGGGTGAGGTTGGTGCCCTCGACCACCTCGAATCCGACGTTGCGCAATGCGCTGGCCATCGACTTGGCGTCCATGGTCGGATTGGGCAGCGGCGTCACGTTCTTGTAGGCGCCGTTGCCGACGACGAAGGCGACGCGTCTGTCGGCTCGGGCGTCAGTTGCGGTCAGCGCCACGCAGATCAGCGAGGCGAGGAGGGTAAGGGTGCGCATTGAAATCCCCCAGCAGAATCGAAAAGGCTTTGGCTCTATCGCGTTGTGTCAGACTACACGATAACACCACCGTTCGCGCAGCATAAAAATACCGCTGCGGTCGACGAGAGAATCGCGTTGCCATAAGGCATGCCATGAAACGCGCGGCGGCTACGTGATCTACGTCACAACCGCGTCGATCGTCAGGTCCCTGCGCGGGCGTGAGCCGGCGCGTTCGGTTTCAAGTTCAGGAGATTGCCGGTCAGGATCAGCACCGCGCCGAGCACGGTGAACAGATCGAGCTGCTCCGAATAGATCAGCCAGCCCGCGGTCGCGGTCAGGGGCACCCGGAGGAAGTCCATCGGAATCACGACGGTCGCGTCCGCGTACAGCAGCGCGCGCGCCATGCAGTAGTGCGAGAAAGTGCCGCAGAAGGCGATCAGGACGACCCAAACCCAGACATATGCCGGCGGCCATGTCCAGACATAGAGCGACGGCAACAGGCCTGCGGCCGACTGCACGACCAGCATCCAGAAGATGATCGCCAGCGTCTGCTCGGTGCGGGTCAGCGACTTCACCATCGCAACCGAGATGCCGAAACCTACGGCAGCCACAAGCGCGATCAGTTGGCCCGGATTGATCTCGCCCGTGGCGGGGCGGACGATGATGATTACGCCGATCAGGCCGAGCACAATCGCTGTGATCTTCCACATCGTCATGCGCTCGCCGAGGAAGGCTGCCGCGAGGAGCGCTGTCCAGATCGGCATGGTGAATTCGATCGCCACCACCTGGCCGATCGGGATCAGCGTCAGCGCGAAGAACCAGCCGAGCTGCGCGCCGTAATGGATCAGATTGCGCGCGATGTGCATGTGCACGCGCGCGGTCTTCAGGATCGAAAATCCGCCACTCGCGTGGATCAGCGGATACAGCATGAAGAAGCCGAGGATCGAGCGCGCTTCCATGAGCTGAAACACGTTCATGTCCCGCATGGCTTCGCGGCCGGCAATCGCGATCACCAGCATCAGCGTGAGCCAGCCCGCCATCCACAGCGCGGCCTTGATCTTGGAAGGGGTGCGATCCATCGGTGATGCGGAGAAGGAGGGGGACGGGCGGGAACGTCGGTATCGGCGAGGCCCACACGATTTGCAACTCGCAATTCCGAGAAGGCAGCGATGCAGGCCCTCAGCTTTGCCGTGATGGCCCCTTAGGTGCTAATCATCGTCCCGCTTCTGGGAGGATAAATTCATGCATGTCTTGCAACCGGCCGAATGGTCGAAACCCCGCGGCTTCTCGCACGGCGTCAGCTTCGACGGATCAGGCAAATGGATCGTGCTGGCGGGCCAGACCGGCGGCGATGAGAAGGGCAATTACGCGCCGGACATGGCAGCGCAGGTCGCCACCGCACTGAAGCGGATCATCAAGCTCTTGAGTGAAGCCGGCGCCGGGCCTGAGCACATCGTGCGCCTGACCTGGTATCTGACCAATCGTGCTGAATACGAGGCCGCGGGCGCCGGAATCGGCGCGGCCTGGAAGGAGACGCTGGGGCACAACTTCCCGCCGTCTACTCTGCTTTATATCGACGGCCTGGTCGATCAACGCGCCAAGGTCGAGATCGAAGTCACCGCCTTCGTTCCCGCGGCATAGGTGGCGCTGATGGCAAACCGTAAGACGTCGGCGGATTTCGTGACCGGCTTCGCCACCGGCTGGCCCGAACATCAGCCCGACATCATGGTACTGTCGCTGACGACGCACAAAGGCGTGCAGGATTTTGCGTTCAACAAGGAGCAGGCTCTGCTGATCGCCAAGACCATCAAGGACACCGCCGAGCGGCTGGCGAAGCCGAAGACGAGCTGAACGGGTTTCCTGAATTATCGCCCGCTTCCGTGGGCGAGCGGCGTGCGCGAGCTATCTCGATAGCGAGATGTCCGCTTCGCGGAACCCGTTATCGGCCCTGATGCTGACAGATTGCTTGTTGCCGCTCGTCCGCATGCTGAGGTTCGCATTGAACCCGCCGGCATTAACGGCAACCTGGAAATTACCGCCGCCGCCGCGGCCCTGCAGGCTCCCGCTGATCCCGCGGCTACCCTCGGTCCAGTTACCGGAGATCGCGCTGCCCTGGGCAACGACATCGGCTTGCAGGTTGAACTTGTAGGCATCGCTGGCGCAGGTCAGCAACATCGCCATGTTGACGCCGCCGACGCGGTAGGTCGCGCGGCAGCGGATGCGCTCCCTGGAGCCGTCGTCCAAGGTCACGCTGCCACCGCCAGACCAAGTGCCGGCCATCCCGGCAAACGGGCCGGACTGAGCATGGCTGGGGGAGACCAGAAATGTTGCCGCAGCAAATGCCGCCGCGAAGGTCAGCCGCCGAGCGGAGGGGAACAGCTTCGAGGTCCGGTGGATCTTACTGACGGGAAGCTTCCCATCGACCGCTGCACGGTACGCCTGCTGATGCCCCATTCCACTTCCCCGATCCGGAGTTGCCACTGAGCTGTCCGTTGGCATATGCACCATTGATCGAGACTCGCACAAGGCCCTCACGGCCGACCCTGCCCGAGATGCCAGCGCCCGGCGCGGAGATTTGACCGTCCGTGACCGTAACCGTGGAAGAGGTCGAAGGCTCGCAGGTTCCAGTTTTGGTGACCACGGTGACCTGCCAGAGGCCGTCATAGGGCTGCTGGGCCGAAACAGGGGCAGAAATCAGGGCAGCAGAACCGAGAAAGGACGCAAACAAGAGCGCGCGAATGCGGTCAGGACGCATGGATCAGATTTCCTTGAAATGTGTGTGATCAGTCCGGCTTATCCGGACACAATGTGTTCAAAATGGGCCGTCCTGTGGAAGGCAAAAAGTTCCTGCGAGATCAAACACATCATGGTGAACTTGCATGGTGAATCCGCAGCGTGAATCCGCACACCGAAACACAGGCGCGTTCGATTCTTGCGGCAGACTTTGGGCGTTCAGTGCCTGGCGTCAGGGAGACTGGGTGCCTTGGTCGCGAATTGCTCATCCTGCGGCTTGGCAGGAAGGCTGCCATGAGCTCTGGCATAGTCGATCACCTCGGCGAGCAGCCGGAGCCCCAGCGGCGCCAGCGCCCGCTCCCAGAGCTCGCGCGCGGTTTCGCCTTTCTTGACGAACACCCAGTCCTGCGCCGCGATGGCGCCGGCATCCATGCGATCGGCGAGATGATAGATGCTGCCGCCCGCGATCGGATCGCCTTCCTTGATGGTCCATTCCACGGCAGCCATGCCGCGATGTCGGGGCAGTAGCGAGGGATGGTAGCCGATCCCGCCGAGTTTCGCGGCGGCCAGCGCTTCCTTGCCGACGCGGGCGTGGCTGTGGGCCGTTACGATCAGATCGGTGTCGGGGGCGATCTCGGAGGCTACAACGAGCTTCGGATTGGCCTGCACCACCACATCGATCCCTGTGGCCCGCGCAGCCGCCGCCAGCCGGTCTTCGCCATCGTGCACCACGACCCTGACGACATCGACTTCGCGTTGGCGCAGCATATTCAAGGTCGCCACGCCGAAATGGCGGGAACCGACGAGGGTAATCCGCATATCTGTGTTCCGTACCTGATCTTGCCGTTATGCCGATAGCACAGGGCGGCCGACGATCCCGCCGCCGGGGATGGACAAGTTCCTGGTTATCAACAGAACGGCGCTGCAGCGAGCCGGTCTGGCGCATGGGACGCGTGCGCAACAGCCGTCGCGGCGGGGCCGGGAACCTGTGAGATGTCCAGGCTGCAGGAGATAGGTCACGGCTCTTCCACGCGGCTGGCCAAGGCCTTGTCGATCCTCCGGCCGTCGAGATCGACGATCTCGAACTGCCAGCCATGGGCCGTGATCTTTTCGCCGACATTGGGAATCGCGCCGAACTCCTGCAGCAGGAAGCCCGCAAAGGTCTGGTAGGGCCGAGGCGAGGGCAGGGTGATGCCGAGCAGGTCGGCAAATTCGAGCGCCGGCATCCATCCAGAGATCAGGTAGGAGCCGTCATCGCGCTTGACCGAGGCGAGTTCCGCCGGCCCCTCCTCGGTGTGGAACGCGCCGACGATCGCTTCCAGGATGTCGGCGCTCGTCACCACGCCCTGGAAGGTGCCGTATTCATCGTGCACCAGCCCGATATGGACGGCGGAATCGCGCAGGATCGCGATCACGTCGCGTGCGTCCACGGTCTCCGGAATCACCGGCGCCTGACGGACCAGCGAACGGATGTCCGGCGTTCCCCCGGACAGATATGCATCGAGCAGATCCTTGGCTTGCACGATGCCGAGTGCAACGTCGCGATTGCCGTCGAACACGACCGCCCGCGAATGGGTGGTCTTGAGCAGCGTTGCATGGATCTCGGAAGGGGGATCGGCGACGTCGATCGAACTGACTTCGTGGCGCGGCGTCATCACCGCGCCGACGGGGAGATCGCCGAGCCGCATCACGCCCGCGATCATTTCTTTTTCGCCGGGCTCGAGCACGCCGGCATTTTCGGCTTCGACCACCAGCGTCCTGATTTCTTCCTCGCTGACTTTCTCTTCGGCTTCGCCGCGATGGCCGAGCAGCCAGAGCAGCGCCTTGCCGGAGCGGTCGAGCAGCCAAACCAGCGGCAGCGAGATCCTCGCCATCCACACCATGGCCGGCGCGACCCTGACCGCAATCGCTTCCGGATCGCGCAGCGCGATCTGCTTAGGCACGAGCTCGCCGACGATCAGCGAGGCATAGGTGATGACGGTGACGACAAAACCGACGCCGATGGCATCGGCGAGCGCTGGGGAGACACTGAATCCGAGCAGCCATTGCGAGACCCGCTGCCCAAGCGTTGCCCCGGAAAAAGCGCCCGAGAGCACCCCGATCAAGGTAATGCCGATCTGCACGGTGGAAAGGAATTTGCCCGGGTCGGATGAAAGCGCCAGCGCTTGCCGCGAGCCGCTCACGCCTTTTTCGACCAATCCCGCCAGCCTTGCCGGCCGGGAGGAGACGATCGCCAGTTCCGACATCGCAAGCAGGCCATTGACGACGATCAGGACAAAAACGATCGCAAGTTCCAGATAAAGCACGATTAAACCTTCTTTAATGCTCAGCCGCGACAGCACCGAACATATAGGAAGCGCAACCCGTTTGGCTGCCGCTTGCCGACGCCGTCCGGAACAGCCGCGCCGCGCGAAGGTGTTAACACAGGTTCGGCTCGGTGTGAGGGGCGTCACATCGTGAAGCCGGGGAGCGGCGGTACAAACTCGGCCACCGCAATAGCTGGCGATAGAGCGACGCAGATGGATGCTCCGGGCCTGACGGCCTGGCGCATGTTCGGTTCTGATCGAATCAGAAGTCTAGCGCCAAGCGAGAATCCGCATCTCTGGTCTTGCGAAGCTGCGCTCCGGCTGCCCGCTCTGCTTCGGCTGGGGCGCGGCAACGCGCTCGAGACGCGCGCGCAGATCGGCGTTGTATTGCTTCATCTGGTTGCGCAGTTCGCGCCGGCCGAAAGCGGTCAGCGAGGGATCAGCGAGTTGCAGCCAAGCGGCGCGAAGCCATTCCTGCAACGCGCGGATGTCTTGATCCAAGATCTCTGGTTGGGTCATGCCGCCAAACCGCGTGAGAATCGATCAAGACGCGAGTAGGTCTGATTCGTCAGACAATACCTAGGACAAAATAGCGTCAGGGTTGCATTTCCAACGGCTGATCAGTGCCATCCTCATTCGACCTCATCCGGATTCGAGCGCAACATGTCCATCGCGACCCAGATGCCGGCAAGCACCGCGGCGATCATCGCGACGTGCCGGATCTGCGTGGTGGAAAAGCCGAGATCCTCGTGAGCGACATATTCCAGTATGATTGCCGCGTACCCCGCGACAACGACGGCGGCGATGATCGTGGGCAGGTCGAACTTGTTTTCCATGGCGGCACCGCGGTCCTACGGCGCCCTGTCTAGCGCGCCGAAACGCCGACCGCTGTGACGTGGTTCACGTCAGCTATTCAAACCGTGCCGCTGTCTCGTGTCGGCCCTGGACGGGTAGAGAAAGATGACTTGGGCCTCAGGGAGTTGGAGCGGGACGTGCGGCGACGTGCTGACCACGCGCTGACTTCCGTCGGTCTCGGTGTAGCTCCTCAGAGTCTCCAGCAACAGGAAGAATTTTTCGGCAAGCACGGCAGCCTCCATCAGTGCTTTCTAATCTGTGCGAGGCGCGCCGCTAGCAATTCAATCAATTAAACGAGAGGTTGCAGGCGCAAACCGCTGCTGCAGCGCAATCGCAGGTGCCGGTGACGAAGCCAGACAGAGCTTGCTGGACCGTTCTGTCATGCTGCGCCGATCGCAAATGCTCGACGTCCCGTAGTCGCCCGGATGGATCGCGCCTCAGAATTTGCGTATGACACGATCGTTCCACCAGACATCATCGCGCTGATGGGGCGGGGGATGATGCGACGAGGCTCGGTCTCTAGGTTGACCGAGCCTCGTCCTTTTTGTTTTCGGCGGTTCACGAATATCGGCACGCCGGGCGCGTCGACCTCGCTCTAACAAGCATTCTCCTGAGCCCGCTTTTTCAACTCGCGATCGATCAGCGTTTGCGTCCGGCGTATCGCGAGCGCCTCCAATGGCGTTCGCATCAGGCCGGTCCTCGCTTGGTCGCCGATCCAGAATACCCAGCGCCAGACGTGGCGCTGCCTGGTTTTCTCGACGGTGAACTCAATCCCTTGGTGCTGCATGGCCAGCGGCTATGATGAATCTCTGCGCCCCTCATCGTGGACTTGCCTCACCAGAGTCGAATGGTCTGCTGATATTGTCGTGATATCGCGATGTGTCTGCATCGTTCGGTATGAAGAAATCCAGCGCGTTCAATCTTTGCTTCTCAAAAGTTGGGCCCCGGCTTGCTCGGGGGACAATCGCCGGGGCCCTTGGGAAGGTGGATCATGTCGTCCCAATCGACGGGACGATAACCTGGGAGGCAGCCAGGCGTTCCGAATTTTCCTAAGAATGATGCCGAACTATCCCGATTTACGTGAAGGTGATCGAGGAACGACGCCGGTTCGGACCCGTTGGAAATATCTAGTCTCGGAGTCGAAGATGCCAGAAGAGAATGATCTTGAAGGGCCGCAGGACCAAGGCGCCGAACGCAAGAGCGAAGTGATGGGCGATCCACGCGTTGGCCCGACGCGCATGAGAGCAACATGAGCCGCGCTTTTGTCAGGGAAGGCGAGGGTAAGCTCGACGATCTGCCCGATCGGCCGATTTCGGACGCGCGAAACGATGTCACCAGGGAAGGCCTTGCCCAGATCGAGGCCGCAGTCGCGGCCGCGCAAGAAGCGTTGGTGGCGGCACAGGCGGAGGGCGACCGCTCGGCGATCGCGAGCGCCTCACGTGACTTGCGTTATTGGAGCGCGAGGCGCGCTTCCGCCAATGTGGTGGCAGAGCCCGAGGACGACGGCCAGGTTCGGTTCGGACATGCCGTTACAATCCTCCGCGATGACGGTCGACAACAGACCTTTCGGATCGTCGGCGAGGACGAGGCGGATCCTGCTCACGGCACCGTCTCGCACGCCTCACCATTGGCGCGAGCGCTGTTTGGCAGGAGGGTGGGAGACGTTGTCCGCGTTGGCAGCGGTGAGGCGGAAATCCTCAACGTCTCCCGTATGAATGCGCTTGGCGAGGGGTGACCGCTGGTGCCGAGAGCGCTCGGTCTCAAACTACATCACATCGGCAAAAACGTCGTCGATCACGGCAAGAGACACCGGGATCACAGCCAGTTCGTCCTGCTCCGAAGGACCTGACGTTCCCTTGATGTCCTGGACCACCCGGCTCTTGAAGTTGCGGAGCCACTGCATCGGCTCCTCCCCACTCTGCAGTGCTTGCTCGGCCAATATGTGGCGCATGAGAACAAGCATCGCATGCTGGTAACCGACAAAATCACTATCCATAGCGCTTCCTCGAAATGAACTGGGCAATTCCTCACGGGCCCATCTTATACTTTTTCTTCGGGCCAATCCGCTTGATGAAAAACAAAACCCCCACCGACCGGGAGGAAGGCGGGGGCTCTTGCGGGTGGATGGCACGAGGCCAGGTGAAACCCTAGGTGTCGCCCCAAGGACCCACAATTCTCAGAAAAGCGCCGAGATACGGTTCCGGCAAGGCGATTTTGTAGGCAGCCATCCGACCCACGTTAGTCGGGCTCTTCGCCGGAGCCGCTCGAGCCGGCTTCATCGAGCAGATTCAGCGCGGTGTCGATCTGCTCGAGCAGCCGCTCGATCTCGGCGCGTTCGTTCGCCCCGGGATTCTCCTGCAGCCGCTCGAGCAATTGCTGCTTTTGCGCGAGGAGCTTTGCCGCGGTCGTCATTCGGATCTCCTGGCGCGTCGCCGTGGTGTCAGAGGTCTCGCTGATTGGCTGCGCGCTATCGATTTCTTCCGCCCGATCCAGAACCCTGGTTGCCGGTTCCATTGCTGGATCCCGTCGTCTGTCTCTGGTCAGACTGATCGGGAACGCGCGCGCCCTGCTTCTCCTGGCCGGCCACATAGCCTGACTCGCCGGAGTTGCGGGTCTTGACGCCCTTGTTGGCGTCGTCCTGCATCTGTTGCTTGCCGGGTGTCATCTGCTGCGCCGATGCCGGCAGCGCGATCGCGCTTCCCAGGGCGATGAGCATTGCGATAGTTGAGGTTCGCATGCGCGCTCCTCCCGTGTTGGCTCCTTGCAAAAACGCGCAAGGCGGCAAACGTTTCCGGAGGCGCTGGAATTTAGGCCGGTGCGCTCGGCGAGGGCTATCGCGGTACGGCAGCAGCGCTGTGAGACAGCGCCCGCTCAAGATTGCTGGAGCGGGAATGCATCCAAACGAAATCAGGTTCCCGCTAGCCGGTCCGATAAGCGTCCAGCGCGTGCGCGAGGAAGATACCCACGCTCACCAGCGCGAGGATTGCTGCAGAGGTCTCGATCATTGCTGCACCTCCTGTTGTGCCAGGGAGGCGAGATATCTGCTGCACGATTGTTCCCAGAACAGGTCCAATATGAACTGCATGTTCGCCATCCCTGTTTTCCTTTTGAAACGTAGATAGCTCGCACTTTGTTTCAGGACGTTTTCGTCATCGGTGGAAAATGGTTTCGTGCGATGCAAACGGTCCGGCGCCTGACACAGTCCGCCACGCGAGCGACAAGATCAGGCCACAATCCACGGAGAGCTCGGCTGCGGCGGCGAAGGCATGCAGCGCGTCCGGATCAAGCGCCGGACATCCACACATCATCGTCGCCGCGCCTTGAGCAGAGAGATACTTTCCGTGGATCAATTCTTGCCCGCGGTACCCGGGCTTGATCCTCCGTACTGCGACGATCCGGTGCCGCTCAGCGAGGTGGGACCGGCGGCTGTGCCGTTCGGATTACCCAAATTTTTCGCGTGGTGCGCGCGGTGATGACGCTTGGCGGCATCCGCCGGCACGAAGGTCAGCGAGAGCATGGCCAAAGTGGTCAAGGCAACTGCAACGAATTTCATTTCACTTCCTCCTGGAGGGATAGGTTCGTGTAGTTGGGCGCCCTGCGGAGGAAAACGAGATCAGGTTTGCATCGCCGCCAGCGAGTTTCGTGCGAAATGAAAACGTGAGCGAGTATGAAAGTCTTCTTGGAAAGAAAGCAGAGCAGGTGAAGCGGAAAGCGCGGAGATGCTCATCAACGCGATCGCCGCTCTGGGAAGGCGACACCGCCGCGACGGCGGAGCATCAGGAACGCGACGCCAGCAGCAAAACCGCGGCAAGATTTGCCACGAACAGCGTCGCATCGATGACGAAAATCCTGAGCATCGGGCCCTTCAATACGGGCCAGTATGCCACCCCGACGCGACCCCCGCGCATCAGGATCGGGAGGTTATAGGCGAACTGGCTGAAGTGGCACGCGGCGAAGAACAGGAACAGCGCAAGCTGCGCGTCAATCGCCTGAAAGAAGGCCGGCCGGGCGAGAAGATAAAGCGACAAGAGACCGATTGGCAGATTGATCCCGCCGAGAAATGCCACGCTGGCGGACAAGGTCGGTGCAATCGGATTGCCGCGCTTCCCGGGGCACCAGGATCTTCAGCGTATTGCGCTGGGCAATGCTGAACTGGATGAATGCGTGCCGCCGAACCAGAGTGCGTTGAGGAGCAGGACGAAATCCGAGAATCGCATGGGCTACTTTCCGTAGAAGGCTTCGCTGCGCACCACACGGCCGGCATCATCGAAGTCCATGAACTCGCTGGCGCGCGTGTCGCCCAGTTGCCACCACACCGTTAGGCGCGCGGTCGTTTCGTCCCAGCTCCAGTCCAGGATTTTCAGGTCTGCGTTTTCGATGCCTCCATAAGCCTTGCGCCAGTAGGCGCGAATGTTCTGGGCGCCAACGACCACGGGAGAATCCGTCAGTTTGAGCGCCAGGGGGCTGCGCATCTCGGCGTTGTCGGCCAAGTGCGAGACGACGGCGTCGATATCAACCTTGCACCAGTTGGCGCACCACGCCTCGACAAAGCGCCCGGCGGCCGCCCGGTCCATTGTCGGTCCGCTCATGCTTCCGCCCTCCTCAAGTGCAACTGCTGAAGAGTGGCACAGTGAAATACTGACGTCAATCAGGTTGACCTGAGAGCGCAGTCAGTTGTTGTCGGCGATGGCTTCCATAACGGCCATCCACGCGGCTGCGCCGGACGGCCCAGCACGATCAAATGCCTCGCGCAGGACCTTCCGCTCGTAGCCCGATGCTCGTTGTTCGATGCGTTGCCCTGCCTGCGTCAGGCGCAGCAATTTGGATCGATGCTGCTCGGGCGACCGATTCGATGTCAGGAGCTTGCGCTCGAGCAACAGGCCGAGCGGCCGGTTCAAAGCTTGCTTGGAAATGCCGAGGACCTCGATCAGCGAGCCGATCGAGATGTCGGGCCGCCGTGCGACGACATAGAGAATGCGATGGTGCGGGCGTGATAGGCCGAGCGTGGCAAGATACTGGTCGGCCGAGAGCGTCATCCCACGCCAACCATAGTACATGAGCTCCAGCGCCGCGTCCAAATCGTGGAGCTTGTTGAGGGAGGCGCGGTGCAGGCCCGCGGCGTGAGAAGCGGTTTTTTGCATTTGCCTATCGTGTCGAATTTGCCGAAGAGAATCTATCCTCGCGCGCGCAGCTCCGGTCGCAGCACCTTCCCCGTTACCATTATCGGTAGCGTCTCAGGAAGCGACTGCGCCGCCGCTAGCGTGCAAACGCGTGAGGACATATGACGCTGCCCTGGACGCGCGACGGCGCTCCTAAAAGGGGCGCTCTTACCCACACACCAACTTCCACCACCAGGCGAACACGCCAGTGAGGAGGGGGGAAGACGTCCGGGAAACCGCCGCGGCTCTCGCGTAGTTGCCGGCGATCTCGAGCATGGCGTTGCGCGACTCGTCGAGGAGGCACAGCGCAGCTTGTTCGCGGGCTACTCGCTCCAATCGACGAGGCTCTTCTGCCTCGTTCGTTGTGGTCCAATTCGGGGGAAAGAGAAGCATTTCCAAACGGTAAATGGGTAGGTCAGGCCTGCTGTCATAAATCTATCACTAAACTCCACTGGGCCCCCATCACTTTTGCTGGATCGATCCTCACCCGAGGAGGCTACGGGGCGTCATGGGTGTGAGTTAATTGAAATCATGTCGCCGCTTGCGGGCTCGAGTCCGGCGCCTGGCGGACATAAAAGCTCTGACCGCATAGCCAACCAGAGCGCCGACAAGAAAGACGCCCACCAACAAATCTGGTGCAGGCAACTCCATGGGAGGATCCCTGCTGGGGTCAATAGCTGATTAATGGCCCAAACGCGCTGAAACTCCCCACACAAACCGGTGAGATTCTGTCCATGGGTGATTAACTCACGCCACAATCACGACTGACGGGCTCAATCAGCGGCGTCTCGGCTTCCTGGAAGGCTGGCAGGTCCAGCGAGGCCGGGCCGAACTTGTTATGGGCCATCCGACAGCTGCGCGCGCAAACCGGCCGATGCTCTGAGCTGTCGCATTGAGACGGATGCGGCCGGCTAAGGTGACCTCGACCATATCGCTGATGATATCATCGCGTATGTTCGTCGTTTGAATTTTGGCGCAAGTGTTTTGGCGCGGGCTGGACATATTGTGTGTGGTGAGCGCGGAGGGACTCGAACCCTCGACCCCATGATTAAAAGTCGGATAGGGCATCTCTGAGAGTCGATGATTAGTGGTGATTGGTGGAACCAAAACCTTCAACTTCTCAAATAGTTAGGTTAAAATATGAGGGATCGCGGATGATCGTCCGGGATCGTCAAAGAGCCCTCGAAACCTAACCTCAAACCTAGTCTCGTGACCCCGTGACTGATCCGGACAATCAGCCTTCCAAGCAGAATAGGGATCGCTCCAAGGACCTCGATCGCAGCCGCCTGTTCACGGAACTCTCCGTGAGCAAGCTCAAGCGACGATCCGGCGAAAAGGGCCAGATTACTTTCCGGGACAAGAAGCAGGACGGCTTGCTCCTCCGGCTCAATGTCTCGGGCGGGAAATCGTGGTGCGTCAGTTTTTACGACAAGGCGCAGCACAAGATGCGGACGGAGAAGCTGGGCGAGTTCAATCCCGGGGCTCCTGACCACACGAGCGTCAAGGCGGCAAGGGATGCAGCCGCCAACTTCAGATCGAACCGATCGACAATACTCGCGGAACGCGCAACGAAGGCTCTCGCGAGCCGGGATAGCTTCGAGGTCGTTGCAGAGCGTTACTTGAAACGCTTCGTGGACGGGAAGCGCAGATCGGCGCCCCAAATCCGGAAGATGGTCGAGAAGCTGTATCCCAAGTGGGGGACGAAGGTGTTTGAGGACATCAGGCGTTCCGACGTTTCCGACCTCCTTGACGAGATCGAGGAGGCGCGCGGCCCCCGGGCGGCAGACGTCACGCTTGCGACGTTGCGCCGCATGATGGCGAAGCACGCTGTCAGCCACGACGATTATTCCTCACCGATCCGGGAAGGCATGGCGCGGATCGAAAATCCGTCAGAGCGTGCCCGGGACCGCATTCTGTCGGACGATGAAATCCGGATCATGTGGAAAGCCTGCGAGGGGCTAGGGACGTTCGGCAACCTTGCTAAGTTGCTGCTCCTGACGGCTCAACGCCGGACGAAGGTCGCGACCATGAAATGGGATGACCTCAATGGCGACGTCTGGACAATCGCGACGGATGACCGGGAGAAGGGCAACGCGGAACGATTGAAGCTTCCCAAGCCCGCGCTCACCGTCATCGAGGCGCAGCGGGAAATCCGGATCAATGAATTTGTGTTTCCGGCCGGCCGTGTTGGTCGACGCGATGGACCGGGCGAACACTTCGGCTCGTTCTCTGCATTCAGTCAGGGCAAGCATGCGCTCGATGTCGCGAGAGGCGCGCTGGAGGCGATCGCGGTCCCCGGGCTCGACACCAAAGAGTATGAGGAGTTCAAGTCGAAAACCGAATACAAGAAATGGAATTGGACGCTCCACGATCTCCGCAGAACGGCACGCTCGTTGATGTCCCGCGCAAAGGTCCGGCCTGACATCGCGGAGCGCGTTCTGGGGCATCGGATCGGCGGCGTTGCTGGCGTCTACGATCGGCATCAATACGATCTGGAGCGGGCACAGGCGCTCGTCGCGTTATCGACGTTGATCATGCGCATTCTGGAGCCTCGGCGCGCGGGGAACGTCGTCCCGCTCGCGCGATGATGTCCTCGACGCAGTACGAGCGCGCTCTGTGCAGGGGACGAGTCCCGGACGCATGCAGACAGGGGACGAGCGCGAAAACCGCTGTGTGCTGCTCCTACTGCGTTCTGACAACGAGTTCTCAAATCTCGGAAGATCGCTCCCGGTCATCGGCATTCGCCGATTTTCCTCTTGATCGTCTGCGATCGATCCGTCAGGATCATCGGATATTGCCGTAACAGATATTCGGCCCGCATCCACGTCCATCGATCATTGCTGATGGGCTTGGTAGTCCGGTAGGTTTGCTTATCGGACCACGCACCTCGCGCGACATCGCCATTGCTTGGCGTTGAACGGCAGAAAGAGGTGTGCAGGTGAAGAAGAACCAAAACGCTCTTATCGAGCGACTTAAGACACGTGGGCCTAACAAGCCCAAGCCAATCAGCGACGTTCGCCAGCTTGTCTCTCGCAAGGAGGCTGCGGCGATCCTTGGCTGCCATCCGGATACGATAAAGAAACTGGAAGATCGCAGAGGCGGCCCTCTCGTTGTGAGGCGGCTGCATCCGAATGGTCGCAGCGTCTTCTATAGGCTTGAAGACATAAATCGCCTCGCGGGCTCTCCCAAAGCAGACGCATCAAATGGAAACCCCACCTCCGCCAGCAACGGAGGTGGGGCCTAACGACTATCATCTGTACAGGAGTTTCCGATCAATGAGACCAAGACCACAGGACATCGATCGATGACAACAATATCAAAGACGCTCGAGCGTATCAAGCCACGCAGTTCCGGTGCTGAGCGCCCGCGCAAATCGTCAGCGACGAGCACTGGCAGCAAGCAATCCGAACAGTTTGCAATGGTGCCTCGCGATTTCTCAACGAAGCCGGGCTTGCATCGTCTGACGACGACGGAGACCGCGTTGCTCCTCGGGCTGCTTCGTGCTGCATTTGGTGAAGACTATCGGCAGCGGGACGAGATCGCTCGTAGAGCAGGACGACGAGCGTTAGTCCGACACCGACAGAAGGGCGGTAAGTATGATGAGGTCGGCAGGCAAGCCGCTCGGAATGCTCGCAACGCAAGCATGGTCCATCAAAAATCAAAATTCAGGCCTGCGGACGTGCTCAAGATCGAACTGTCCGCGACCAGGCTGTTTCAATTGTCGGGCCTATCGCCCGATACAAGGAACCTGCGCAAGCTGACCGATGCCCTTGAGCGATTGCGGAAACCATTGCTCACGTCCAAGCCAGCGCCGTTGCGGAACTATCGTCTGCTTTTGGACGGACAGGTTCGGCTCCACATCCGCGGCGATTGGATAGAGCCTCCTTTCGTCAAGGTGCCGTTGCCATTGCCGACGCGATCGAGGAATGCAACGAACCTGCTTCTGTTCCTGCGCTGCATCAGTGAGGGAGGACACGTCCCTTTGCGCAGGCTTGCGGTCGAGGTGTTGGCGCTGCACTCGAACAAGCCGTTCGAACAGCGCCGACTGATCGAGCGAGCGTTGGTTGTCGTCAATAGCACAATCGACACGATCAACAAGCGCATCACCACATGGCACGGAAAGGAGTCGATCAGGCCTAACGACGTGCCATTTGTCTACGCCATGCGGATCGATGACGAGGATCGGGTCTATTTCGGACAGGCTCGAAAGCCCAGCCGCCTGCGTGCGATCGACGCCGAGACCGAGGCTACATGGTGACCGTGTTGTCTGACATGAAATCTGAGCAGCGTACCGTGTTGCCTGACATGAATTGCAGCAGCGTACCGTGTCTGCTGACATGCGCCACCGTGTTATCTGACATGAAAATCGGGCGTGAAAATTCGAGAAACGCCTTTGTTACAGGGAGAACCGTGTTTTCAAGCCGATCCCTTATAGAACACATACAAGATCACCTTTGTAGAGAGATCAAAGAATTAAGAAAGAATGAGCGCTGCGCGCTCGCTCGATCCTCCGGATCGATAATTCAAACCGGGAGCCTTCCATGAAAAGGAAGATCAAGAGAGAGTATCTACACCCTCTGAGGAGTGCCGTTAAACGTGAACGCCTCGTCCAGTTAACGGAGGAGGACTATGACCGCGCTCGCAATAAGGTCCGGGAACGTCAGCTTGCAAATCGACTGGCCCGCGAAGAACGACGCCGCGCCAAGCTCCTCGAACCTGCTCACCCGAGGTTCATAGAAATAATGCAGGAGCTTGCTGCGTCCGAGTCACGCAAGCAGCGGCACCGCGCCGCGCGTCGACTGATGGCACATTTCACCGTCCGACTCGAAGAGTCTTAAAGGGGATGAAGCCCACCCAATTCTATCGATAGTATTTCCTTAACTCGTCGATCTCGCTAGCGTCGATATCAATATCGACACTGCAGCGTACGTCGTCGATAGTCGTGCTTTCCGGAGATTTAGCGTCGAACTGCACGGTCACCTCGGCCAAGTAGTGTCCCGGGATCACTTCAGTTGTGGCAAATTCGTCGAATACCTCGCGATCTTCGTCTCCGTTCCAGGAATAGGTCTCAACCGCTATCTCCAAGCTGACCTCAGCGCACGCTTGAAATTCGAGCTGACACACAAACTTAATACCCTGTTGCGAGATGACATTCAGGTGCGTCAACTGGATTTCGTCGACGGCTTGCACGGTCGCATTCGCGAGGCTGACACGGACGTTGGGCCGAGAGCCGCCCAAGAGATAGACATCAGCATCTATCAGATACTGGCCTAATCTCTCCTCTAGATCGCTACTGTTCTTGAGGCACCACAGCAAGCTGTCGTGGAGCGCTGTAGTCACCGTCGCCTTCGAGATGATCTCAGCAAGACTTTCTACGAGCACAAGCTCTGACGCGTGCGCGCAGCAGTGCGCCATGTCAGGGTCTCCGGAAACGATATAGATTTTCTTTCCCATCGTCGCCGCCCGCTGCCGCAATGACGAGACAACGAATGCATCCGGGAACTCCGACTTCTTCTTTCCGCTGAACGGGGGACGTCCATGAAAGTAATCGTCGAAGATTTTGTCGACCTCCGTGCTAAGCGGGACTTCAATCGCGACTACATCGTCCATAAACGTGTCAAAAAGACTTCGAAGCTTGTCTTCGGCCTCGAGGGCATGCAACGCGGTTGCTGCGTACGCACTATCCAGTTGACGGAGCACCACGTCATGCTTTTGCAAAGCGGAGCGCGCATTTTCAAGACTCTCTTTGATCTTGCTGAGCACTTCCGACCGCGTCACGCTCGTCGTCAGAATATGCACCTGACCTGATTGGGCTAGCTCCCTTATACGCGAGCAAGACCTCGACTGCCAATTGAGCCGCTCGCGGACGAACGCGTGCGTGTCGATGAATACTTGGTCCGTTTCCAACTGGTCAGTAGCAGTCTCAGACGTCATTCCGCATTCCTCAGCCTTACCCGACTCAGTAGTACGACGCGCAGCGAGTAATTGATACCGAGACTAACGAAGCAGCACAGGGCGATTTCTGTGAAAATACGGGCGAGAGACCATGCGGACGCCCGCAATCCCCCCAGGAACCGCTCCGCTGCCCGGGAAACCGCCTCCAAAACATCCCCCGAACGACGCACAGAAACAGGAGATAGACCCAATGGGCGGACGTGACGATGAGGACCAATATCGATGGGCAGGGAAGGGCACGCGACAGCGTGAAAGACTGACGCTAGCCGACATTCCACGCCGTATCGGAAAAGCGAGACCACAGCCCCGCCCAGAAATCCGCACCCCAATGAAACAGGAAATAGAGGAGGGGATCAGCGGGAGAGATATGAAGGAGTGGATACGCCGGCTGCTCCTCGATTACGACATGTCTCACGCTGACATCTGCGCCACGCTGAAACGAGATGGACATTCCGTCACACCCGTCACCGTCTCACATATTCGAGCCGAGATGCAGGAAGTGCTGCGCATGCTGACTAGGCCGGACATCGGTCTTATCGATCCAACGGCATTGGCCAGATATCGGCGTAGGCGTGCAAAATGAATGTCGGCTTGTAGTGAGTGTTGATCTGAGGGCAGGGGGCCATCAATGCCCGATTTCTTGGTGTCATGACGCACCGATATTTGGTCCCATTTTTGGTGGCAGCCACACATGCCCACCTGTCCATATTTTTCGAACGTCTCTCCTCCGCGATCACCTGATTTGCAAAATAAGATCAGTTCCTATGACTCGATATCACGTGGCAACGCGGAGAAAGCCCTATGATTAGTGGCTTTCTGCCAAGGGGCTAGTCTTGAGGCTAGGCATGAGGTTACGTTTCGCGCCCTAAACGGCGGCATTCCGCGTCGTCGGAAATGGAGCGCAGATACGTGACGGGAAAGCGCAATGCACGGCACCATCAAATCACGTCCTAGCGTTCGGCAATCTGCCGTGACCTCCGGCCGCCGGATGTTCAATCGCGTCGAAGGGCTCGACATGCGGACATCTCACGCTCTGCGTTTCAGAGACTTGATCCGGATTTACACCCACGATGCAGGCGGCGAGGAGAAGATTACCGAGTCCCAACGTGCGCTCATTCGCGACATAGCGCTGCTGCAGTGCCAGTTAGAAGACATGCAGGCCGAATATGCACACTCGGGCAAGTTCACACCGAAAGACCGCGTCGAGTATCAGCGCATTGCGAACTCGATGCGTCGCCACATGCGCGACGTCGGCCTGACGACGTTGAAATCAGAGCGTGATGATGACGACGACCTAGCAGTCTGCTGAAGAACCCCCTCGCCACCGAGGGGGCTTGATGATTCACTTGTCATCTCGAATCGGCGGAGATG